>JANQSB010000403.1 GCA_028284295.1 Myxococcota bacterium
CGGCGTCGCCGCGGCGTGCACGGGTCGAGAACTCGCCGCCGCAGTTCCACTGCGGCAGGCCGCCGCCGGCGCTCGAGCCGAGAACGTGGATCTTCACGACCCGCGCCCGGCCCCGCTCAGACCGCGACCCGGGCCACGCCCACGCGCACGGCGTCGCCGCCCAGGGTCGCTTCGTGGACCGAGAAGGCGTCGCCCTTGGGCCCGCTCAGGTCGAGCCCGGTGTCGAGCTTCGTGGCCAGGGTCTGCTCGCTCACGTAGTCGGCGAACTGCTCCACGGCGTCGCGCCACTCGTCGGGCAGCTCGAGGGCGAGGTGGATGCGGTCGGAGACGTGGAGCTCGGCCTCCTTGCGGGCCTGCTGGACGGCGCGCACCACGTCGCGGGCCCGGCCTTCGGCGACGAGCGCGTCGCTGAGCGCGAGATCGAGCACGACGATCGCGTCGCGTTGCGGCAGCGGCTCGCAAGCGACGCCCTCCTTCGGCTGCAGGAGCAGCTCGTACTCGCCTTCCTGGAGCTCGAAGCCCGCCACCTCGACGGCGCCCGACTCGAGGGTCCGCCACTCGCCCTGCTTGGCAGCCGCCAGCACCTTCTTCATGTCCTTGCCGAGGCGGGGACCCAGGGCGCGCGCGTTCACCTGCAGGCGGAAGGTCGCGTACTCCTCGATCTCGCTGGTGAAGTGGAGCGCCTTCACGTTCACCTCGTCGGTGATCAGCTCCGCGTAGGGAGCGAGCGCGGTCTCGAGATCGCCGCCCGCCACCGTCAACGAGGCCAGCGGCTGGCGCACCCGAGCGTTCTCGCTGGCCCGCAGGGCCAGGGTCGCGGAGCACACCTCGCGTACCCGGTCCATCTCGGCCACGAGATCGTCGTCGGCCGCGCTGTCGAGTGCGGTCGGCCAGTCGCAGAGGTGGACGCTCGGCTCCCCGGTGAGACCCCGGTGGATCTCCTCGGTGATGAAGGGAAGCAGGGGGCTGGCCACGCGGCACAGCACCACGAGCACCGTGTAGAGGGTGTCGTAGGCGTCCTGCTTGTCGGGATCGTCGCCGTCCGCGCTGCGCCAGAAGCGGTCCCGACTGCGCCGGATGTACCAGTTGTTGAGGGCGTCGAGGTGGGCGGCGAAGAGCTGGCAGGCGCGCGAGAGATCGTAGGCGTCGAAGGCCTCGGCGAGCCCCGTCACCAGGGCGCTGGTCTTCGCGAGGATGTAGCGATCGAGGAGCTGCTGACTGTCGCCGCGCAGCTTCGCACGCACGCCGTCGGTATTGGCGTAGAGGGCGAAGAAGTACCAGGCGTTCCAGATCGGGTTGATGACGACGCGCACCGCGTCGCGCACCTGATGGTCGTCTTCGGCAATCGAGAGGTCGCCTCCGCGTACCACCGGGGAGGCCACCAGGAACCAGCGCAGGGCGTCGGAGCCGATCAGACGGAAGATGTCCTCGGGGTCGGTGTAGTTGCGCAGGCTCTTGCTGAGCTTGCGCCCTCCTTCGGCGAGGATCACGCCGTGGCAGATCGCGTTGCGGAAGGCGGGCCGGTCGAAGAGGGCCGTCGCCAGCACGTGCATGGTGTAGAACCAGCCGCGGGTCTGGGCCACGTACTCGACGATGAAGTCGGCGGGGAAGTGGCTCTCGAACCACTCCTTGTTCTCGAAGGGGTAGTGGACCTGGGCGAAGGGCATCGAGCCCGACTCGAACCAGCAATCGAGCACCTCGGGCACCCGCCGCATCATGCTCTTGCCGGTGGGGTCGTCCGGATTGGGGCGGACGAACTCGTCGATCGCCGGGCGGTGCAGGTCGACCGGTCGCCGACCGAAGTCTCGCTCGATCTCGTCCAGGCTGCCGTATACGTCGATTCGCGGGTGGTTCGGGTCGTCGCTCTTCCACACCGGAATCGGCGCACCCCAGAAGCGGTTGCGCGAGATCGACCAGTCGATGGCGCCTTCGAGCCACTTGCCGAAGCGTCCGTCCCGGACGTTCTCGGGAATCCAGTTGATCTGCCGGTTGAGCTCTCCGGCGCGATCGCGCAGCTCGGTCACACGCACGTACCAGGAGTTCATGGCCTTGTAGATCAGCGGCTGGTCGGTGCGCCAGCAGTGGGGATAGCTGTGCACGTAGCTCTCGTGGCGCAGCACCAGGTCCCGCTCGCGCAGCGCGCGCGTGATCGGCGTGTTGGCGTCGAAGACGAGCTCGCCCTCCCAGGGCGGCACCTCGGAGGTGAAGCGGCCTCGGTCGTCCACGGGGACGACGGTGGGGATCCCGTTCTCCTGGCAGACCCGCATGTCGTCTTCGCCGAAGCCCGGCGCCATGTGGACCACGCCCGTGCCTTCTTCGGTGTCGATGAAGTCGCCGGCCAGGACTCTAAAGGCGCCCGGCGTGTCTTCGAAGAACGGGAAGAGGGGCCGGTAACGGCGACCCACCAGCGCCGAGCCCGAGAGCGACCCGACGCGCCGCGCCTCGCCGAGCTCCTTCTCGTACTTGGCCACGGTTTCCTCGCCGAGGATCACGCGGCGGCCGTCCAGCTCGAGCACTGCGTAGTCGAGCTCCGGACCCACCGCGAGCGCGAGGTTGGAAGGCAGGGTCCAGGGCGTGGTCGTCCACGCCAGCAGGTCGGTCGGACCGTCGTCGCCGCTCTCGGGCTCGAGCGCGAAGCGGACCGTGAGCGCCGGGTCCTGCCGGTCGCGGAAGGCGTCGTCCATGCGGGTCTCGAAGTTCGAGAGCACGGTCTCTGCCGCCCACGAGTAGGGCATCACCTTGTAGCCCTCGTAGAGCAGGCCCTTCTCGAAGAGCTGCTTGAAGGCCCAGATGATGCTCTCCATGTAGGGAAGCTCGAGGGTCTTGTAGTCGTTCTCGAAGTCGACCCAGCGCGCCGAGCGCGTGACGTAGCGCTCCCATTCCGCCGTGTAGCGGAAGACCGACGACATGCAGTACTCGTTGAAGCGGTCGACCCCGTACTCGCTGATGGCCTTGTGGCCGGCGACGCCCAGCTCCTTCTCGGCCAGCATCTCCACGGGCAGCCCGTGGCAGTCCCAGCCGAAGCGACGCTCGACGCGGCGACCGCGCAGGGTCTGGTAGCGCGGGATGATGTCCTTGATGTAGCCCGTGACCAGGTGTCCATGGTGGGGCAGGCCGTTGGCGAAGGGCGGCCCGTCGTAGAAGACGAACTCGTTGCTGCCGCCGTCGCCCGCCGGGCGCTGGTCGATCGAACGCTGGAAGGTCCCCTCGCGCTCCCACGAGTCGAGGATCCGTTGCTCGAGCTCGGGCCAGTGCGGTGACGGGTCGACTTCCGGGTAGGGCTTCTGCGAGGCCTTGCGGCTCATGCTCTCGCTCCGATGGCTGATTCGGGCAGCGGGCAAGCGCGGCGCGGAAAGCCCCCCGAAGAGGGGATGGTTCCGGTCCCGATCCCACTGCGGGGGCCGGCTCCTCCTCGCCCGACCCGGCGTCGGCGGAGCTTACCAGTACCCTAGGCGGCGTGCCCGAGCTTCCCGAAGTCGAGGTGACCCGGCGCCGCATCGAGGGGGTGCTCCGGGGTCGGAAGATCGCGCGGCTGCGGACGACCGCCGACAGCTACTTCTTCGTCACGCCCGCGGCGAAGCTGCGATCCGCCCTCGCCGGTCGCACCGTCTCGTGTCTCGATCGCATCGGCAAGTATCTGGTGGCTTCGCTGGACGACGGCGCCCGACTGCTGCTCCACCTGGGCATGACCGGCCAGCTCTTCTCCGAGACGGTCCAGAGCCCGCGACTGCTGTCCGCGACAGCCCGGGCGAGCCTGACGCCGGAGGCCCAGCGGGACGGCTTCCAGCCGGACGCCCACACCCACCTGCGCTTCGAGTTCGCCGACGGGGGACCCCGGGTCTTCATGCGCGACGTGCGCAAGTTCGGAAAGGTGATCTGGCTGGCTCCCGGGGCCGACCACCCGCGGCTCGCGCGTCTGGGACCGGACGCCCTCGAGGTCAGCGGGGAGGGGCTCTTCCGGGCGGGCCGCAAGCGGCGGGCGACCATCAAGGCCCTGTTGCTCGACCAGTCGGTGCTGGCGGGTTGCGGCAACATCTACGCCGACGAATCGCTCTTCCTGGCGGGAGTGCGCCCCGGGCGTGCCGCCGGACGCGTCACGCGACGCGAGTGCGATCGAATCGCGAGTGCGTTGCGGGGAGTCCTGCTGCGCTCGATCGAGAGCGGCGGCTCGACGATCAGCGACTACGTGGCGCCGGACGGCTCGGACGGGGCCTACCAGGACGAGCGACGGGTCTATGCCCGGGAGGGCGAGCCGTGCCTCGAGTGCGGGACCCCGGTCCGCAAGAAGGTCGTCGCCCAGCGCGGCACCCACTACTGTCCGAGCTGCCAGAGATGAGACACGCATGCTGAGTCTTCGCGAGCTCGAACGCGCCGCCCGCATCGTCAGCGAGCAGCTCTCGGGCGCACGCGTCGAGCGCTGGATGCAGCCCGACGGCGAGCGCCTGGTGGTCACCCTCTACCGCCGCGATCCCGAGACGGGAGTCGGCGGCAAGCGGCACCTGCTGCTGTCGGCAGCACCCGAGGTCGCGCGCATCGCCGAGCTCGCGTCCGTACCCAAGGCGACGGACTCCCCGCCCGCGCTCACCGCATACCTGCGCAAACACCTCTCGCGCGGGCGCCTCGTGCGCGCCACCGTGCGGGGCGGAGATCGCCAGCTCGCGCTCCGCTTCGAGTCCAGGGAGGGAGACTTCGAGCTGCTCCTCGCACTCTTCGGCCGTCGCAGCAACCTGTACCTGCTCGACGCCGAAGGCGTGGTGCGAGCGATGCTGCGCCCGGCCCGCGACACCCGCCCGGAGATCGTCGTGGGCTCGCCCTTCCAGGAGCCGGGACGCAAGCTGCCCGAGCCCGGCGACGACCGCTTCGCGTCGAGCCCGGACGACGAGTTCCTCACCGCGGTGGAGGCGCTGTACGGCGACCGGGAGGACGAGCGAGGTGCCGCCGAGCTGTCGCGCCGACTCCTCAAGGCGCTGCGCAAGGAGAGCAAGAACGCCGAGCGTCGTCTGGCCCGGGTCGAGTCCGAGCTGGCCGAGGCCGACGAGGTCTCGGAGCTGCAGCGCCGCGGGGAGCTCCTGAAGGCCTCGCTATCGACCACGCCCACCGGCGCGAGCGAGGTCACCCTGCACGACCATGCGACCGGCGAGGAGGTCGTCGTGCCGCTCGACCCGAAGCTCTCGCCGAAGGCCAACATGGAGGCGATCTTCAAGCGCTACCACAAGCTGCTGCGTCGCCTGACCAAGGCGGGAGGACAGCTCGACGCCGCGCGCGCCTGGCGCGACGAGATCGCGGAGCTGGAAGCGCGCTGCGTCGAGCTCGTGGAGCGGGCCGCGAGCGACGGCGACGAGGAGGGCCGCGCCGCACTCGAGGAGATCGCGTCCCGGCCCGAGATCGCCAGGCTCCTGGACCGTCCACCCCCGGCGCGTCGCGACGAGCCCGCACGCGAGAGCCGGCTTCCGGCGGCGCTTCGCAATACGCCCCGACGCCTGCTCCCGCGGCGCTATCGCAGCCGCGACGGCCTGGAGGTCTGGGTCGGACGCTCCGACGAGGCGAACGATCACCTGTCGATCCGCCTGGCGCGGGGGAAGGACCTCTTCTTCCACCTCGACGGGGCGCCGGGCAGCCACGTCGTGCTGCGCACGGAGGGGCGGCCCGACCCGCCCCAGGAGTCGGTGCTCGATGCCTGCGAGCTGGCCGTCCACTTCTCGAAGCAGAAGAACGCGGGTCGGGCCGACGTCCACGTCGTGCCGATCCAGAACGTGAAGAAGCCGAAGGGCGCGAAGAAGGGCCTCGTCTACGTCACCGGCGGCAAGACCGTCCACCTGCGGCGCGAGGAAGCGCGGCTCGAGCGTCTGCTCGCGAGTCGCATCGACGACTGAGGGGCTCACTCCTCGTCGGCGTCGAGGGCCGCCTTGACGGTGTCGTCCATGCCTCGCAGGGAGGGGCTGGTGAGGTAGAAGATCAGCGCCACGGCGACCGCCAGGACCGAGCCGGCGCCGACGGCGACCGACGCTCCGTATCCCTCCGCGACCGCGCTCATGGGCAGGGTGCCCAGCAGGGGCAGCGAGAAGGACATCATCAGGAAGCTCGAGATCCGCCCCCGCACCTCGTCGGGCACGATCATCTGGATCGCCGTGTTGTTGAGCGTGCCGTAGATGCTCCCGCACGCGTTGGCGAGGAAGACGAGGCCGAGCGCCGTCCAGAACCAGGGGGTCAGCGAGAAGAGGAGCAGGAAGCCCCCGAAGCCGACCATGGTCCACATCATCCGGCGGATGCGGTTGTGGGAGTCCGCGTTCCAGGCCAGGTAGAGCGAGCCGGCGACGCCACCGACCCCCGAAAAGGCGGACAGGAGCCCCAGCCCCGTGGAGCCCGTGTCCCAGACCTCCTCCGCGAAGACCACCATCAGGGTCTGGAAGGGCATGGCCAGGAACATCGGCACCAGCCCGAAGAAGATCAGCACCAGCACCAGGCGGTCGTTCCAGACGTACTGCGCACCGGCGACGATGTTGCTGTAGATCGACTTCGTGGTGGGGTTTTCGAGGGGGTGCCGGCTGACGAAGAGGGTCGCGACGAGGGCGGTCGCGTAGAGGGAGACGCCGAAGAGGTAGGTCCCCTTGGTTCCCAGGGGCCCGAGCAGGAAGCCGGCGAGCGCCGGGCCGAGCACGCGGGTGACGTTCATCCCCGCCATGCCGAGCGCCATGGCGTTCGGCAGGTTCCGGCGTCCGACGACGTTCGCGACGAGGGCCTGACGCGCGGGCATCATCAACGGGAATGCGCAGCCCATGAAGCCCGCGCCCGTCACCAGGTGCCAGTACTCGAGCCGGTCGGTGAGGAGCAGGGTCACGATGGTGAGCTCGCTCGCCAGCACGAAGGACTGCCCGAGGGCGATCATGTTGCGACGCTCGAAGCGGTCCGAGAGGGCGCCGCCGATGGGCGCGACGACGAGCATCGGCACCGCCACCGTGAAGCTGATGATGCCGAGGGCCAGCTCGCTGTCGGTCAGCTCGTAGGCGAGCCAGGCGCGGACGATCTGCTGGCCGCCCATCGCCAGGAAGAAGGTGACGTTGCTGATGAAGAGCCAGCGGTACTCTCGATTCTCGAGCGAGGAGAGCGCACCGCGCAGGCCCCGCGAAGGGGCCGGCCCGCCCGGCCCCATGCGAGGCGGTGCGAGGCCCATCAGGAAGGGGCGCGGGTCGGCTGGGGGTCACGCATGCGGGGACTCCGGAAGTGGCAGGCGGCGGTAGATGCCCCGCTTGCGCTCCATCAGGCGGGAGGCGATGAACTCGCGCCGCAGTGTCGCGCAATCCCAATGGTGTCGCTTGAGCTCCTCGTTGATCTCGCGCTCGGGGTAGTCGACGCCTTCCTCGAAGAACTCGACGAGCCAGCGCAACACGACCTGGCGCTTCTTGCGACTGGCGGGGATGCGCACCAGCTCTTCGCCGTCCACGAAGCTGCGGAGCACCCGTTCCTCGAAGTCGTCGAGCTCGCGAGGCAGCCCCGCGGCCAGGCGGGCGACCCTGGCTCCGCTGGCGAGATGGCGTCGGATCCCGACCAGGCCGCGCGCGTCGAGGCGGTAGAGGTGGGTGTTGCCGTCGCTGCGCATGCGGACCAGCTCGGCCTCTCGCAGGCGTGCCAGGTGGTGGGAGACCGTCGGTGCTTTCAGGTCGAGCAGCGCGGAGAGCTCCTCGACGCTGCACTCCCGGGCCGCGAGGATGCCCAGCAGCTTCAGCCGGCTCTCCTCGGCGACCGCCTTGAGGGCGCGAAGCATGTGGTCGAACTCGGGACTGGGGGCGGCCGACATCGCGGGCTCCGGAGACGGGGGCGTATCTGATTCGACGTATATCGAATCAGATATCGGAGACATGGACAAGAGGTCGAGACCAGTCCCGCCCCGCTCAGCTTCCGCACTCGATCAGGATCTTCCGGGCGCCCCGACGACGGGCCCGCTCGAAGGCCTCCGGGCCCCGGGCCAGCGGCAGACGCTCCTCCACCAACGATGCGACGTCGATCTCGTCCGCGGCCAGCGCTTCGAGGGCCGGCGCGAAGGGGCCACAGCGCGAGCCGAGCACCTGGATCTCGTCGATCACGATCGGGGCCAGGTCGATGGCGTGCTGCCCGGCGACGGTGCTCTTGAGAACGAGACAGCCCCGCGGTCGGGTGGCAGTGACGGCCGTCTCGAAGCCGCCGGAGCTTCCCGTCGCGTCGACGCAGAGGTCGAACTTCGTCCCGAGCTCGGCGTCGCCCTGCAGTCGGGTCTCGATGCCCCGCCGCGCGAGCAGTGCGAGCTTCTCGGGATGCCGGCCGACCGCCAGGACCCGCGCGCCGGCCCTCGCCAGCACCTGGGCGACCAGCAGCCCCAGCTTGCCGTCGCCGAGAACGAGCGCGCGCTGGTCGCGCCATTCCGAGGGGCCGAGCGGCAACTGCTCCAGGATCTCGAAGGCGGCAGCCAGGGGCTCCGCGAAGACGGCCCGCGCGTCGTCGACCCCGTCCGGGACGGCGTGCAGGTTGGCGACGGGAACCCGCACGCGCTCCGCGAAGGCACCGTCGGCGTCCAGGATGCCCATCACACGCCGCGTCGGGCAGTGCCGGCCGAGGCCCTGCCGACAGCTCGGGCAGCTCCCGCAGGCGAAGTTGATCTCCGACACGACCCGGCGCCCCCGCCACGAGTCGGGCCCCTCGGTGACGACGCCCACCACCTCGTGGCCGAGCACTCCGGTGAAGCCCATGTAGCCCCGCGCGATCTCGAGGTCGGTGTTGCAGACTCCTGCGAGGGAGACGGAGACGATGGCCTCTCCTTCTCCGGCCTCGGGCTCGGGCCGGTCGCTCACCGCGAGCCGACTGCCATCCCAGGTGAGCGCGCGCATGGGTAGAGGATAGGAGCCTTCCCCTCCGCCGGGGCTCGGGGCGTTCAGCGGTCGTTCCGGCGCGGGATTCACGTCGTCCCCGGATTCTTCCGATGAGCCCTGCATGAGCTCCGATCTCGAGACCCTGGACCCCGAGGCCGACGACCGGCAGCAGGTGGCCCTCGCGCTCTCGCGCCTCGACCGGCGCCTCGAGCCCGTGCTCGAGCCGGAGATGCGGCGCGCCCTGGTTCTCGAGTGGATCCAGGGGGTGGATGCCGAGGGCTTCTGCGCCGTGGCGGGCGCGGTCCTGTCCCGCACCCGCTCGGCGGACCCCCTGCGACGAGCGCTGTGCGACGTCCTCACCAGCGTTCCGTGTCCGCGGCTGGACTACGAGCGACGCAAGGAGCTCTACGGCGAAGCGGCCTCTCGCGGAGACGAGGAGATCATGCGGCTGCTGCGCACGGTTCCGGCGCGGGAGAGGGTCGACGATCCCGAGCGACTGCTCTCGAAGGAGCTGGCCGAGATCCCGCTCGGTCGCCGTCGCGCCCTGGCGCGCGGCAACCACCCGCAGTGGCTCGAGCAGCTGGCCCGGGACTGCGATCCCATCGTCATCGCGAACCTGCTCGCCAATCCGCGGACCGTCGAGGCGGACGTGGTCCGGATCGCGGCGTCCCGTCCGGTCGCGGCCGCGTCCCTGGTGGAGATCTCGCGTTGCCCCCGTTGGTTCTCGCGGAACCCGGTGCGCAAGGCACTCGCCCGCAACCCCTATTGCCCGGTCGAGATCGCGACCGGTGTGGTGGCGTCCCTGCCGCTCGAGGACCTGCGCGAGATGCGCGGCGACCCCGACCTGCATCCGGACACGGAGGCGCAGCTCCGCGCGGAGCTGGCCCGACGCTCGGGAGATCAGTCGTAGTCGGCGCCGGGGCCGTGACCCCGCAGGTCGATCAGCGCCGGAAGCACGATCAGGTTGCAGATCACGGTGAGGATCATCCCGATCGTCAGCAACACGCCGAGGCTGGCGACTCCGCGGTGGCTCGAGAAGGCCAGGGTTCCGAAGCTGACCACCGTGGTGATCGCGCTGTAGAAGACGGCCCGCGCCGTCGTGGTCCCCAGCAGCATGTCGTCGGGGGACAGCTTCATCTTCGAGCGGTGGACGAGGTGCACGCCGCTGTCGACGCCGATCCCGAAGAGGAGCGGGAGCACGATGACGTTCGCGAAGTTGAAGGGCAGCGCGATGGCGGCCATGGCAGCCACCGTCAGGATCGCCCCCAGCAGCAGCGGACCGAGCACCAGGGCGACGTCCCGGAGGTCGCGCCAGAGCAGGTAGAGAAGCAGGGAGATCAGCACGAAGGCGAGGCCCAGGGCCTGCTGGAAGGACGAGATCGTCGCCCGGGCGAAGTCGTGCAGGTTCACCCAGACGCCGGAGACCATCGGGTCGAGCTCGCGAATCCCTCCGACGAACTCCTTCAGGGCATCGTCGTCCTGGAGGTTCCGCTTCGGGAAGATCTGCACCCGCGCATGGCCCGAATCGGAGAGCATGCGGCGGCGCAGCTCGTTGGGAAGCTTCTCGAGCGTGATCTCTTCGGGCTGGGTCGCGTCCCGGAGACGCTGCACCTGGCGCGGGAAGCGCGACAGCAGCACCGACTCGAGGTTCTCGAGCGCCGTGGCCTTGTCGGCCTCGTCGTCGATGCGAGCGAGGAAGTCGCGCAGGCGCTCTCGCAGCAGGCGCATGCTCTCGCCGAGCGGCGAGCGGGTCCGGTCCACCCAGTCCTGTGACAGGAACCCGGTCAGCTCGCGAAGCGCCGCGATCTGCTCGTCGACGCTGGGCTGCGGCTTCGTCGCATCGGAGAGCGGTGGTGCCTCGAGCAGGAAGGAGACGTCGTCGAGCAGCTCGAGCTTCTCGTCCTGCTCTTCGGGCACGTAGTCGGCGAGGGTGATCACCCGGTCGACGCTCTCGACCGCCCGCATGCGCTCCGCGAGCGCGCTCGCCTCTTCGAGACCCGGGGTGACCGAGTTCGCGTACCAGGGGGAGGTCCCGCTCATCTGCATCAGGTCGTCGAAGGCCTGCACCGACTCGGTGTCCGGGTTGCGCATGGCCACGACGTTCGAGTCGAAGGTGGGACCCGGGCGGTAGAGCAGGAAGAGGCCGATCGCTCCCGCGATTCCGGCGATCCAGCGGATCCAGGCCCCGTGCTCCGCCAGCGCGTGGAGCCAGGGCGCATCGAAGTGGACGTCCTTCGGCGCGGGCGCATCGGGATTCAGGCGCAGCCAGCTCGAGAGCAGGGCGGGCATGGTCGTCAGGGTGAGGGCCACGATGATGAACATGCCCGTCCCCGCGATCAGTCCCAGCTCGGCGACCCCGCGGTAGTCCGAGGGCAGGAACACGTAGAAGCCGATCGCCGTGGTGATGGTGCAGATCACCAGCGAGCTGCCGACCTGGCCGGCCGACCTGGTGAGTGCCTGGTCGTGGGGCCGGCCCTCGGCGAGGAGGTGCACGTAGCGCATCCCGAAGTGGATCGAGAAGTCGATGCCGAGACCGATGAAGAGGACCGCGAAGGTCAACGACAGGATGTTGAGGTCGCCCACCGCCGCCGCCGCGAAGGCCGCGGTCCACACCAGTCCCATCAACAGGGTCGCGACGGCGGCGAGCATCACGCGGAACGAGCGGAAGGCCCGCATCAGGACGCTGCACACGAGCAGGAAGCAGAAGACTCCCGCACCGCCGATGTCCCAGGCGAGGGTGATCATCTCCTCGTAGTTGAGCGCCGGGTTGCCGGTGACCCGTACCGTGACCCCCCGCTCGGGGGTCAGCTCGAGTGCGGCGGCGGTCTCCCGTACGGCCTGCAGCGAGCGCCCGGCCGGGAGGAAGCTGTCGAAGTCGAGCACCGGATGCGCCACCAGCACCCGCCTCTTGGCGACCTCGAGGGCCGAGCCGCGCAGCAGCACCTCCTCCCAGGAGACGGCCACGGGGAACTCGTCGAAGATGGTGACGGTCGCGTTGCCGACCTGGTCGAGGATGGCGGCCCACTCGCTCTCCGCGCCGCCCTCTTCGCGCACCACGTCGAGTCCCAGTCGGATGATGCCCGAGAGGCTCTCGATGGAAGGGTCGGCCTCCAGCTGGGCCAGGACCGGCTGCAGGGTGGCCATCTGGTCGGCAAACTCGTCGAGCTCGTCGAGGCTGCGATAGAGAAGGCCGTTGCGCTCGAAGAAGGAGCCACCGCCGGGGACGTAGACGTCGTCGAAGGCGTCGCTGCGATTCGAGAGCGCTTCGCGCAGGGTATCCGCCGCCTCGCGCGCCGCCTCGGTGTCGTCCGCATCGATCACGATCAGGAGCGCGTCGTCGAGGTTCGGGAAGTGCTTCGAAAAGGCCGTATGGGCGATCTTCGCTGGGATGGTATCCGCGAGGATCTTCACGTTGTCGGAGTTGATCCCCAGTCCCATCACGATCGGGACGAAGGCCGCCAGGGTCAGCAGCAGGCTCGTCCAGGACACCAGCGAAGGGCGGCGCTGCACGCCGTCGACCCAGCGCTCGACGCGAGAAGACAGGAATGCGTCGATGCGATCCTTCAAGGGGTCTCCCGGGACACGCGCGGACTATATCAGCCACCCGAGCCGCGACGCGCATGGCGCCTGGACGAGCGTCCGACGAAGTCGGCGATCGGGTCCGATCGGCAGACCTGGATGACCTACCCTGAGCGGCCAGCGGGGGCGTGATGACCCAGATGGATTTCCTCTCCATTCCTGCCGAGGTGCCACGAGGTGCGCTTCCTGTTCGGCTTCGTGGGGGGGCGCGGGCACCTCGAGCCGTTGCTGCCCGTCGCCCGCGCCGCGAGCGGGCTCGGGCACGAGGTGGGATTCGCGTGCGCGCCGACGATGCTCCCCGCGGTCGAGGCCGCGGGCTTCGCAGGCTTCGGTGTGGGGCCGGCTGGCCCGGCCGCGCCGGTCCGTCTCCCCCTGCGAGCCCCCGACCCGGAGCGCGAGGTGCGCGAGCTTCGCGAGCGCTTCGTCGAGCGCGCGGCTCGTGCTCGGCTGCCGCATGTGCTGGAGCTGGCCCGGCATTGGCGTCCCGACTGCCTGGTCTGCGACGAGACGGACTTCGGCGCGGCTCTCGCGGCCGAGCGCGCGGGTGTGCCGTTCGCGACCGTGGTCACCCTGGCTGCCGGAGGCTTCCTGCGCGCCGAGGCGATCGGTCCGGCGCTCGACCGACTTCGCGCCGAGCACCGGCTGCCGAGCGATCCGGAGCTGCGGGCAGCGGGCCGGCACGTCGTGCTCGCGCCCTTCCCTCCCGCGTTTCGCGATCCGCGCTTTCCGCTGCCGGGGACCGCCTTCTTCTTTCGTCCCGCGCCTCCCCGTCCTCCCCCGGCCCGGCCCTCCCCGGGCCGATCGAAGCCGCGGGTCTACGTCACCCTCGGCACGGTCTTCGGCCTCGAGTCGGGCGACCTGCTGGCCCGGCTCGTGGCCGCCCTTCGCGAGCTTCCCGTCGACCTGGTCGTGACCGTCGGGCCCGACATCGACCCCGCGGAGCTCGGTCCGCAACCCGATGCGGTGCGGGTCGAGCGCTACCGCCCGCAGGACGAGATCCTGCCCCGCTGTCGCGCGGTGCTGTCGCACGGCGGCTCGGGAAGCGTGCTCGGTGCCCTGCGCCACGGCCTGCCGTCGCTGCTGCTTCCTCTCGGAGCCGATCAGCCCCTGAACGCCGCGCGTTGCGAGGTGTTGGGCGTCGCGTCGGTGGCCGACCCGATGACCTTCACGCCGGAGTCGATCCGCGAGGCCCTCACTCAGCTGCTCGGCGACTCGCCACTGCGGCGCTCGGCGGGGGCGTTTCGCGAGGCCTTCGCGGCCCTGCCGGATGCCGCCCGGGCGGTCGAGCGGCTCGAGCAGTGCGCTCTTGCGAGATGATCGCCCCCGGCGCGACGCTCCGGCTTGCTACCCTGGCCCGATGACGCCAGGCCGCCATGCTCGACCACGTCTCCCTGCCGGTGGCCGATCTCGCTCGGGCGACGGCCTTCTACGACGCGGTTCTGGCTGAGCTCCGCCTCGAGCGCACCCGTCAGCTCGACGGTGCGGTCGGCTACGGAAACGCCGGCCGCGCCGCACCGCGCTTCTGGCTGCTCGAGCGGCGCGACGCGTCGGGCGCCCGCGCGGGCGTCGGCCTTCACGTGTCCTTCGAGGCGACGACCCGCGCAGCGGTCGACGCCTTCTTCGAGACGGCGCTTCGCTGCGGTGGACGGGACGCGGGGCGTCCGGGCCCCCGGCCCGAGTACACCGCTCCCTTCTACGGCGCCTTCGTCCTCGATCCCGACGGCTTCAAGGTGGAGGCCGTGTGTCGCAGCGGCGAGGTGCATCCCGATCGCCAGGAGCTGCTCGCGAGCTACTTCGGTGCCATGAGGGCACACGACTGGGATCGGCTGGCGGAATGCCTGTCGCCCGAGGTGCATCGCACGGGCCCCTACCGCGACGAGGTCCGGGGGCGCGAGGCCTACGTGGAGTTCCTCGCGGGCATCGTGCCGACCCTGCCGGGCTACCTGCTCCGGGTCGCCCGGGTGCGTTCGGTGGGCGACGCGTCCGCGCTCGTCGAGCTCTCCGAGACCGTCGATCTCCCGGATGGACGCACCGAGTACCCCGAAGCACTCGTCTTCGACTTCGACGCGGAGGGTCGGATCGAGAAGGTGGACGTCTACATCATGCGCCCGCCGACGGACGGCTCTTCCTAGGAAGCCCCGCCTCCGGGAAGGCCCGGTTCGATCAGGCGCGGGTCCTCGAACACCGTCCCGAAGCCCCTCGCCTCGCGCACCCGGACCTTCGCCTGACCTCGCAGCCGGGTGCGGAGCACCAGCTCGATCTCCCGGCCCGCCCACGGCGAGAGGTCGACACGGGTGGGCTCGGCGAAGGCCTCGCGTCGCGGAAAGCCGGGCTCGGGCTTCACCTCGAAGACCCGTCGCACCACCCGCGATCGCGAGGCCCCATCCACGACGAGGATCTCGGCCTCGAGGGTGGTGTCGGGCGCGGCGGTCCTGGGTGCGCGGGTGTCGATGCGCAGCTCGAGCCGGGCTCCGCCCGAAGGAACCGCGAGCCGGCAGCTCGACTCGACCACCGCCGGCTTCGGGGCCGGAACACCGCCCGGATCGTGATAGAGCGCCGAGTAGAGCAGGTGGTCGCGGACCTTCGCGAGGGGAGAGACCTCGCAGTGGGGCAGGATGCTCTCCCCCTCCTGGCCGGCGCCTGCGGCCTCGCGCCGACGGAGATGGACGAAGTCGTCGCGTCCCACCCGCCACTTCATCTCCCAATCGGTCCGGAGGTGAGCGACGAGCGCTGGCGCGTAGTCGCGCAGACCACGCCGGTCCGAGAAGAAGTCGTCGAAGCGCGTGACTGCGAGCGCGCCCGCTCGCTCCCGAGAGCCCCGGGCGACCGTCGCGCCGCCGTCGTGGGCGATGTGGTGGTCGTAGAGGTTGTAGTAGGCGCTGACGACCGGGCGGTCGGCCAGGAAGTTCAGCATCGACAGGTCCGGCAGGGTCAGCAGCGCCTCGTCGGGCCCGGTCTCGCTCTGGATGGTCCGCACCTGGTAGTGGAGACGTTGGGCCTGCTCGGGTCGGGCGAGCACGCCCGCCCGCTCGAGCGCCACCTCGGTGTCGAGGTGGATGATCAGCGCGACGTACCAGTAGAGCGCGACGGCGGCATAGGCGGCGACGACGGTCGCGAGGGCGCCCCACCCGACGCGGGCCAGGAGGGTCGGCGGCTCGCGCCGGCGCCTCCACAGTGCGGCCGCCGCGACCACGCCGGCGACCACGACCGGCTGATAGACGTTCACGAGGTGGTTGAAGTCCGCCCGGGGGAAGACACCCAGGAAGATGCCGGCGGAGACCGCCAGCAGCGAGAGCAGCCCCGCATCGACGCCCCGCTCCCGTCCACCCAGGCCCAGGTAGAGCAGCACTCCTCCGATCCACGGCGGCGCCCAGTACACGAGCACGTGCAGTCGCTCCGCGAGGCCGATCCAGAAGAGCCAGACCGTCGGAGGGGGCACGCGGTACAGGGGCTGCGCGCCGTAGGTGAACATCTCCTCGAAGGAGCGGAGCAGCGCGGGGCGCAGCATCGCCCAGGGCGACAGGTAGGGGATGCCGTGTCGCGTTCCGAACTCGAAGGGATGGACGACCAGGCTCTGCCATGCGGCTGGCAGGGCACCGGTCGCGGCGATCCAGACGAAGACGGGCGCTCCCGCGGCGGCGACACCGGCGGCGAGCAGGCCGAGATCGCGAACTGCAGCTCCCTCTCGGGCTTCGTCTTTGCCTGCCTGTCTCGCTTCGACGCGGATGGCGACGAGACCGGCGATCAGGCCGAGCAGCGCGAAGACCCCGTAGTTCTGCTTGAAGAGGATCGAGAGCCCGACCCACAGACCGCAGGCGAAGAGCGCGCCGCCGCGCCGGCGGTCTCGCCACGCCAGCAGGCGTTCGAGGGCCAGCAGCGCGAAGGTCACCGCGAACGGCGAGTAGAAGGCGAAGGTCCAGGCCGGAAAGGCCCAGACCGTGGTCACCGCCAGCAGGGCCACCGTCGCGAGCCCGGCGCGCGGGCCCGCCAGCCGCTCGCTGATGCGGTAGCCCGCGAAGTAGCACCCCAGCAGCGCCAGACCGGCCGGGATCCGCGACGCGATCACGCTCGGCTCGAAGAGGGAGAAGGTCGCGGCGAGCACCAGCCAGATGCCGGGTGTCACGAAGGCGTCCATGTCGCGGTAGAGGAGCTTCCCGGACAGCAGGTCCCACGACTGCATCAGGATGTAGCCCTCGTCGCCCAGGACGATGCTGCGGCGCAGCAGCGGGATCGCGAATGCGACGACGGCGAGGACGACGGCCGCGCGCAGGATCCATCCGCGGAGCTGGGAGGCGCCTTCGGCCATCGGGCTACAGGATACGGGGGCCGTCTCGGGCGCGCCGCAGCCCCGTGCGGTCAGACCCGGGCTCGGGCGCGCTCGCGCACGTAGCGCAGATAGGGCTCTGGCGCGAAGAAGGTCAGGTACCAGCTCGCGCTCATCACCAGCCCGCAGCCGGCGATGGCCGCCAGCGGTGCGGGCTCGCGCAGGATCGTCATGCCCCCGAGCACGCAGACTATGATGACGCCCATCAGCAGCGAGCAGGTCGTGCTGGCGACCCCCCAGAGCAGGAAGCGGTTGGTGATGACCGGGTCGCCGAGGCCCAACGCGGCCTGGCGCCGGGCCGCGGCGCGATAGCGGAACGACTCGACGCCTCCCCAGGCGAAGCACCCGACCAGGGTGGCCATCAGGGTCAGGGTGCCGGGTCGCATCACCTTCTTGATCGCCGCGACGCTCTCGCCCTGCCAGTTCATCGCGCTCATGTATCCGACCGTCGAAACGAGCAGCACGCAGATGGCGACGAAGAGCAGCCAGGCCCAGCGACGCCCTCGCCGGAAGACCCAGTAGTTGAAGAAGACCATGCCGGCGATCCCGACGACGGCGACGAAGAGTCCCGCAGCGAAGCAGAAGCGGCCGACGGGCTCCATGGCGGTGGCCGGCATCCTGCCGACGGCGGAGAGCGGCATCGAGAGCGCCACGATCACCAGCCCGAACCCGAGGCTCATCTCGGGTACCTGGCGCGTGCGTCGCCACAGCAGCACCAGCTTGCAGCCGACACCGAGCAGGATCGCGACGAAGAGCACGAGCGGGATGAAGGCCCCGATCGCCATTGCGGCACCTCTCTTCTGGACTCATCGAGGGGGCGGCCGCCGGCCTTGAGCCCTCCGCCGGCCCTCGCGAGCCGGGTCGGGGTCGCGTGCTATCCCACCGGAACCTTGGACGACGAGCGGAACCCACTGAGGCCTTTTCGGGCAGGCTACTGGTTCGGGGGCTTCAACGGCCTCACCTGGATGATGACCTTTGGGACACCCATGGTGCTCCTGCTGGAGCAGCTGGATGCCACGACCCTGCAGGTGGGCCTGGTCACCTCCGCGATCTTCGTGCTCTATCCGGTGTTGGTGTTGGCGACGGCGACCCTGGCCCGGCTGGGCTTCCGTCGACAGATGGTCACCGCCTGGGTGCTGCGCGCCTTCTTCCTGGTGGTCCCTCTCGGCATCGCGATCCACGCCCCCGAAGAGCCCGCCGCCTGGATGGCAGACGCCGTGGTCGCAGCGGTCTTCGGCTTCTGCTTCTTTCGCGCCTTCGGCGTCGCCTGCCACATCCCCTGGCTGGCTTCGATCCTGCCCGACCCGGTCCGGGGTCGCTTCTTCGCGACGGAGCACGCCGTCACGAGCGCAGTCGGTGTGGTCGCGCTGCTCGGATGTGCCGCCCTCTTCGCGCTGCTGCCGGCCTACACGGCCTTCCGTGTGGTCTACTCGGTGGCGCTCTTCGGCTCGGCGATGGCGGTGGCGAGCCTGCTGCGTCTGCCGGACGGCCCCCGGCCCGATCCTTCTCCGTTGCGCGAGATGCTCCCGGAGACCCGACGCCTCTGCCTCGAGCCCGGGCTGTTCCGGCAGTACCTCTTCCTCACCGTACTGTCGTCGGTGGTCGGCTCCTCCTTCGTCGCCTTCGCGATCTACTACCTGAAGACCGAGCAGGGCCTGCCGTCCAGCCGGATCCTCACCTTCACGGCGGCCCAGTTCGGGGGCTCGATCCTGGCGACCTGGATCATGCGCCGCTCTCTCGACCGGGTGGCGATCCGCCGCTTCCTGCAGATCGGCAGCTTCGTCTTCGCGCTCCTCTTCGCCTACTGGCTGGGAATCGTCAGCGGGGAGTCGGACTGGCTGGCCGCCGTTCTGCCTTCCTTCTTCGTGGTCGGACTGGCCCTCGGGGTGAACGGTGCCGCGCACACCACCTTTCTTCCCGAGCTCGCAGCTCCGGCGCGACGTCCGATCGCGGTGGCCGTGTTCGGCGCCGTGGCCGGGGTGCTCCAGGGCGTGGGGCCGATCCTGTGGGGGGCGGTCCTGCGGACGGGGGGCGGGGCGCCGGGGGTGGACGAGACGCGCTTCGCCCTCTTCTTCGGGTTGGGAATCGTGCTGTGCGGGCTGCACATCTTCCTGTTGAGGGGTCTGCCGGAGACCCGCAGCGGGATTCCCGCAGCTGCCTGAGCCTTCGCGCCGCTCAGTCGCTTCGACGGGGGCGGCGGCAGACCGCCAGCAGGTCGATGTCCTCGGGTGCCGCGCGCGCGACCTCGAAGTCGTCGACGCTCGCGTCGGGCAGTCCTTCGTCCTGCTGGATGCCCCGGCGCACCACGAGCGCGAGCCGTGCGAAGAGCCAGTCCAGGAGAGCCGGCGGCAGCCGCTTGCGCAGGCCCAGCGGATCGAGCCGCATGATCTTCCGGATTCGCGCGAGCCGCGCCTCGAAGTAGGCCGCGACCCGGGGTCCCGGACGGATGCCGAGCATCTCGACCTCGTGGAAGTGCTCGGCGAGCACTCCTCGAAGCTCTTCGGCCTCGTACTCGTGCACGTGCCACGGGTTCACGCCGTCGGACACCAGTCGATTGGGCGTGGTGAGGAAGGCCGTGCCTTCGGGCTCGAGCAGGCGGGCGATGGCCCGCAGGTAGGGGCTCGGGTCCTCGAGGTGCTCGATCACCTGGAAGCTCACGATGGTGGTGAAGCAACGAGCGCTCAAGGGAAGTCCCCGCAGGTCCGCCTGCAGGTAGTCGGCATTCGGGCGTCGCGCGTCGGGGCCCGGCTTCACGCGATCCACGGCGACGATGCGGAGCTCCGGGAGCGCATCCGCGAGCTCGGCGCTGCCGTAGCCCGTTCCGCAGCCCAGCTCGAGCAGCCGCGGACCGCGCGCCTCCCGGATGGCCCAGGCGTAGGCGGCCCGGTGTCGCGCGAGGTCGACGCTGAAGAGCTCGCTGCCGGGCTGCAGGCGCTCCCCGGTCAGCAGGGTCTCGCTCACGCCACACCCCGTTCCTCGGCCTCGACCTCGCGGGTCGCCCGCAGCGCCTCGCGGGTGAACTCCCCCGCGAAGAGCAGGCCCATCCCGGCGCGCATCACGATCAGCCCCGTCGAGAAGGCGAGACTGCAGGCCAGCAGGGTCTCGTCGTCGCCGTAGCGTCCGAAGACCTCCACGAACGCGACCTGGCCGGTTCCGAGGCCGGCGACCGAGGGAATCATGGCGACCACGATGAGGATGGGGACGGCGGCGACCAGGAAGCTCGCGGGCGCGTAGATGCCGAACGCGTAGCAGCAGGCCCAGACCAGTCCGATGAAGGTCGAGGCGAAGAGACCCCGTAGCAGCGCGAGCTGCAGCAGCAGGGGGACGGGCGTGGTGCGGGCGGCATCGAAGATGCTCAGCTGGCGCAACCGCTCCAGAGGCCCGAGCGAGAAGCGCGCACGCAGGCCGAGGAAGCCGCAAGCGATGACGGCGATCAGCGTGACGACCACTCCACCGCGCACGGCGGGTGCATCGCTGCCGAGCGCGGTGAGGCCGGCGACCAGGAGCGAGAGCTGGATCCCCATGTCGAAGAGGGAGATCAGTCCCACCACCCCGGCTGCGTCGGCGACGCTGCGTCCCGTTCGCCGCCCCAGCAGGACCGCGAGCGCGCCCGCGCCCAGTGCGTAGTGGATCAGCGAGATCGGGTAGCTGGCCGCCTTGGTGCGCGCCGCGACGACGCGACCGAACACGGCCCGGTCGCCCGGCAGGAGGCGCACCAGGCACTCGGCCTCGATGGCGAGGGCGGTCACGCCGAAGACCAGCAGCGCCGGAACCATGACCTGCAGCGCCGAGGGCGTCAGGCGGGAGGCGACGGCGGCGAGGTCGATCTCCTGGAACACCCAGGTCAGCGCGGCTGCGGTGACCGCGAAGGGGAGCGCCCAGCGAAGCAGCGGCTTCGTCAACGCGGGTCCGATCCGTGGGTCGGGCCCGGACCGCCTTCCCAGCGCACTCCCGGCCGGGTCAGGTCCAGCTCCCACAGGCCGTTGTGCATCGTGAACGCGACTCCGATTCCCAGGCAGAGGGCTCCCAGCGCGATCCCGACGGCCAGCCCGCGCTTCGTTCCGCTGCGGATCCAATCACTCAGCACCTCGCTGGCAAAGTACGCGAAGGGGATCGAGATGCCGAGCATGTAGCTCGCCTTCACGGTCGCGAACCAGGGGTTGCGCCAGGTGAAGACCACGTAGCCCGCCCCCGTCAGCGCGGTCAGGAGCGCCAGGGGCAGCTCCGGGGCGCGCGGGTCCCCCCATGCGCGCCGGATCGCCCGAACGAAGCCGATCGCGAAGGCGAGGGTCGGCAGCAGGGCGAGCAGCAGCACCGCGGTGCCCAGGCGGCGTGCGACCGGGTCGTCGACCGGAATGAAGTGGCCCTGCCCCTCGTACCACCAGGTCAGGTAGGTGCTGCCCCACACCGACCGCAACAGGTCCTCGTTCAGGACCTGGGGGTCGTGGAAGGTGGCAGCCGGGAAGTAGAGGTAGTCGCTCGGCCGCCGTTCTCCCGGGGGCATGCTGAACATCAGGGCATGGGTCGAGAGGCCCTCGGGATAGAGATAGCCGTAGACCGCGAGATTGCGTCCGTAGAACCAGCCGCCGACGGCGAAGGCGACGACGCCGACGACCACGGCGCGTCGCAGCCCGACCCCGAGTCGACCCGTGCGCCAGCCTGCGAAGGCGAGGCTGCCCACCGATGCGGCGATCACCAGCAGCCCCGAGAGCTTGGTGAGCAGCGCGAGGCCCCCCGCCAGGCCGATGCCCACGTCGCGCCAGCGGAACGAGGCGCCGTCGTCGGTGGTGCCGGGCAGGCACACCCCGAAGAGCGCGATCGACACGAAGGTCGCCGCCAGGATCTCCTCGTTGAGCATGGCGCTCATGTAGATCTGCGCGGGCAGGAAGAGGACGATCGCGGCCCCGAGCACCGCGCGCAGCGGCTCGTGGGGCCGCGCACGGCGAAGCAGCACGAAGCAGAGCCCGGCCATCGACAGCCCCAGAAGGGTGCTGGCGATCCGGGTCGGGACGATCAGCGCGAGCGAGTCCGGTACCTGCATCAGGCGGCCGAGTCCCGCGGAGAGGTAGTAGAAGAGGGGCGGATGGGCGGTCGCCCAGTCGGCGTCGGGGGCCGGAAGCTCCCAGCTTCGCAACAGCCGGCGGACGTAGCGCTCGTTGAAGAGGACGTCGAAGCCCCAGCGCTGGGGGTAGGTGACGGCGTTGACGAGGCGGATGGTCACTCCCGCGACCGCGAGTCCGCCGGCCAGGATCCACAGGCCTTGTCGGCTCCCGGAGCGCTCGCTCACCGGGGCGAGCCGCCCGCGTCGTTTCCGAGTGCGTCGTGCAGGGCGTCGGCCATCTCGTCAGCAGCCACCTCCCAGTCGAAGCGCTTCGACCACTCGAGGGCATTCCGGGACATCCGCGCCGCCAGGGCGTCGTCCGCCAGGAGCTCGCCGATGCGCGCCGCGAAGGCGTCGACGTCCCGGGTGGGGACCAGGAAGCCGGTCTCGCCGTCGCGGACCGAGTCTCGCAGTCCGGGCGCGTCCGTCGCGACGACCGGCGTCCCGGTGGCGTTCGACTCGATGACCGTCAGCCCCCAGCCTTCCTTCTCGGAAGGGCAGACACAGACGCGGGTTCCGAGCAGGAGCCGGCCGCGCTCCTCGTCGCTCACGAAGCCCGTGAAACGCGTGCGCTTCGCGATTCCCAGGCTCGCGGCCAGCGACTCGAGCTCGGCCCGCGCCGAACCCTGGCCGATGACGAGGAGCTCGGCCTGCGGGAAGCGGTCCCCCAGCTTCACCATCGCGCGCAGCAACACGTCGACGTTCTTGTAGGGCTCGAGACGGCCGAGGTAGGCGACGCGCGGCGGGCGTGCCGCGTCCACGTCGACACACAGACCGGGCCGCTCGATCCCGCAGTGGCTCACCCGGACCCGTTCCGGACGGAGCCCCCGCGCGACCAGCTCGTCGCGGGAGGAGGCGGAGATCGCGACGGTCTCGCAGTCCCGGTAGCAGAGGGGGATCCCGCGCTCGGCCGTCCAGACCGCCGCCGCCACCGGCCAGGCCACCTGTTGGAAGGCGACCTCACCGAAGAGGTGGTGGCAGATGGCGAGGACCGGCACTCGTGCGTAGAGGGGCGAATAGAACGGCACCTTGTTGAGACACTCGACCACGACGTCGAAGCGTCCGGCACGCGTCTGTCGGCGCGTCTCGAATGCCACCTTCGGGTAGTAGCGAAGCAGTCCGCCGAGGCGATGGATCTCGACGTCGTCCAGGCGCTCGTGTGCGGCGGTGCCGCTTCCGCCAGCACTCCACTGGGTGATCGACCAGCCCCGAGCCGCCAGCCGACGGAAGATCTCGTGGACGTGGACCTCGGCACCGCCGGCCCGGGGATGCCGCGGATCCCGCTCGTTGAGGACGAGGACGCGCAGCGGATCCCGCGCGTCGGCCACGGGGTTCACAGTCTTCCCAGCAGGTCCGCGATGCGCAGCCACCAGCAGATCCACAGACCCTCGATCGCGATCTTCAGGTCGAGCTTGGATTCGCCCCGGGTGCGGTCCACGAAGAAGAAGGCGATCTCCCGGATGCGGGCCCGGTGCTTCACGAATCGGTAGTTCATCTCGATCTGGAAGCCATAGCCGTTGGAACGGATGCGCTCGAAGCCGATCTTCTCGAGGAGCTCGCGCCGAACGCATCGCAGACCGCCCGTGATGTCGGTGACCGGAAGACCGGTCACCGCACGCGCATAACGGTTGGCCGCCCAGCTGATCAGGATGCGCTCGATGGGCCAGTTCACCACCGTGATGCCCTTCAGGTAGCGCGAGCCCAGCACCACGTCGTGGTCTTCGATCTCCCGCAGCATCTCCGGCAACACGCTCGGGGGGTGGGAGAAGTCGCAGTCCATCTGGATGACGGCGTCCGCGTCCAGCTCGAGCGCCCGGGCGAGTCCGGCCCGATAGGCGCTCCCGAGACCCAGCTTGCCCGTGCGGTGGAGCACGTGAACCCGCGGCTCGCGCCCGGCGAGTTCGTCCGCGAGCTTGCCCGTGCCGTCGGGGGAGTCGTCGTCCACCACGAGCACCTCGAGTCGCTCGTCCTGGGCGAGCACCTCGGGGACGAGCAGCGGCAGGTTCTCCGCCTCGTTGTAGGTGGGGATGACGACGATCGCGCGGCGCATGATCTCCCTCTTCGGACGATCGCGTTGCTCTCGGCAGCTCCGCGTGGGCAGCTCCGAATCGGGAGCTCGCCGGAGGGCGCGGATACTGTACTCCCTCCTGGCGCTCGGGTGGCACCCCCTCCCGCATGCGCAGCTCGGCCGCAGGCGTTCAGCTCCGGTCGCGTCGACCCTCGCGCGGCCAGGCCTGCGAACGCGGCGGTCGATAGAGCGAGGGC
>JANQSB010000406.1 GCA_028284295.1 Myxococcota bacterium
GACGGGGCGCCGGCCCCGCGCCCGCGCCCCGTCTACGTCGCAGCGGAGACCTTCACCAACGAGTTCCTGGCCAGCCTCCGCAGCCGCCAGACCGGTCGCTTCAAGCGCAAGTACCGGCAGGAGTGCGACGTCCTGGTCTTCGAGGACGTGGGCTTCCTGGCCGGAAAGGACAGCACCCAGCTCGAGTTCTTCCACACCGTCCAGCACCTCCGCGATGCGGGGGCACGGGTGGTGTTCACCGGGGGTCGGCTTCCGCAGGACTTCACCGCGCTCGAGCCGCGGGTGCGTTCGTCCCTGTCGGACGGCTTCGTGGCCGAGATGGGACAGCCCGACGCCGAGGTTCGGCGCGACATCCTGCGCGCCAAGGCCGCCGCGGGGGGCGTCCACCTGCCGCAGGACTGCCTCGACATGCTGGTGGACTCGGTCCGCGGCAGCGTCCGCGACCTGGAGGGGGTGCTCATCCAGCTGGTGACCACGGCCTCCCTGCTGAAGCGGAAGATCGACCGATCGTTGACCCGGGAAGCGCTCGACAAGAAGGGTGCCGACGGGCCCGGCACGCTGCCGCGTCTCCAGATCGCGGACGTGCTGGCCCTGGTCGCGGGGTCGTTCTCGGTGACGGTCGACCAGATGAGCGGTCGTTCCCGCAGGAAGGAGGTGCTGGTGCCCCGCCAGCTCGCCATCTACCTGTGCCGCCGCTACACGGACGCTTCCCTGGCGGAGATCGGACGAGCGCTCAACCGTGATCATCCCTCGGTGCGCAATGCCATCCGCAAGGTGGAGCGGGCGATTCTCGAGAAGGCGCCCCTGCGCTACCAGGTCGAGGAGCTGGCCCAGAAGCTGGACGCGGCGCCCCACGCCGGCTGAAGGAACCGCGAATTCGCGACTCCCTCGCGGAGGGACCTTCGGTCCGGGCCTGCGAGCACCTACACTCCGCGCCTGTATTCCCGACCAGGGAGGGGTCCCGATGGCTCCGCGACTCGCAAGACTGAAGCTCCTTCTCGCCTTCTCCGTCGGATTCGCCGTCTGCACGGCCTGCGTGGTCCTGACCGGAGCGTCGAGGTCGCCCGTCGAGCCGATCCCGCAGAGCGAGCTCGACGTCTACTACCCCGGCACCGAGTCGCTCGCGCCGGACGAGATGCGGATCGTCGCGCTCGGTACCGGCATGCCCAGCGTCCGTCCCAAGCAGGCCGCCGCCTGCTGGCTGGTCGAGCTGGGCAACGGCGACAAATTCCTCTTCGACATCGGTAGCGGATGCCACGAGCGGCTGGCCGCCCAGAAGATCCCCTACGACTACCTCGACAAGGTCTTCATCGGGCACCTGCACGTCGACCACATGGGCGACCTGCCGTCCCTGTGGCTCGGCGGAGTGGTCATGAACCGCCTCGAGCCCCTGCGCATCTGGGGCCCGAGCGGCGGCACGCCCGAGCTCGGCACGGCTCACGCCATGGAGCTGATGGAGAAGATGTACGCCTGGGACATCGGCACCCGCTCGGGCGTCGTCGACTTCCGCGGCGGTGAGCTGCAGGTGACCGAGTTCCCCTTCGACGGCATCAACGCCGTCATCTACGAGGAGAACGGCGTCGTCGTCCGCAGCATCCCGGCGGTCCACGGGCTCGACGGGGCCGTCGGCTTCATCCTCGAGTGGAACGGTCTGAAGTTCACCTATGGCTCGGACACCATCCCCAACAAGTGGTTCGTCGAGCACGCCAAGGGCTCCGACGTCGCCATCCACGAGTGCTTCCTGCCACCGACCCTGCTGGTCACCAAGCAGGGCTTCGCCCCCCAGGAGGCCCTGATGGTCGGCACCCAGGGTCACACCGCACCGGAGCAGTTCGGCAAGGTCATGGCGATGGTGAAGCCCCGCCTGGCCATCGGCTACCACTTCTACAACGACTTCGACACCGAGCCGGAGGTGCGCGACCGGGTCCGCAAGACCTACGACGGGCCTCTCGACCTGGCCCTCGACTACATGGTCTGGAACGTGACGAAGGACGACATCCGCGTCCGCATGTCGGCGGTGGACGAGGAGGTCTGGCCGAGCCCGCCCCTCAAGAAGAAGATCGCCCCGGACACGGGCAGCGCCATCGCCTTCTCGAAGTTCACGATCTCGGGTGCGCTTCCGCTGACGGAGGTCGTGCAGCCGATCTTCGACGAGGTCAACGAGAAGTACGGCACGAAGGTCGAGCCGCTCTTCAAGTAGCCGCGCAGAGCAGCGCCCCGGTCGCCGGGCCGCGCGTCAGCCGGCGGCGACCTTCGGCTCGCGCACGGCCCGCGGCTCGCGGAAACGGGCGGGGCCCGACAGCTCGACGGCCGGCGCAGGCTCGAGGGACGGGGGGTCCAGGGCCGGGTCGTCGAAGCGTTGGATCGTCCCGTAGAGCGTGGACCGCTCGACCGGCACGCGACCGCATTCTCGGATCAGCCGACGGAACTCCTCGGCGGTGGTGTTCTCGCCGTGCTGGCTGCCCGACTCGCGGCTGATGGACTCCTCCATCAGGGTGCCGCCGAAGTCGTTGGCGCCCGCCATCAACGCCATCTGCCCGAGCTTGTGGCCCATCTTCACCCAGGAGACCTGGATGTTGGTGATGTGGGGCCGCAGGAAGAGGCGGGACACCGCGATCATCCGCAGGTCCTCGGACATGGACGGTCCCGGCCGCGCCCCCATGTAGTTGTAGAGCATGTTGCGCTCGTGGATGAAGCCCAGCGGCACGAACTCGGTGAAGCCGCCCGTGTCCTTCTGGATCTCGCGCAGCAGCCCCAGGTGGGCCGCGATGTGCCGCCGCTCCTCGATGTGTCCGTACATCAGGGTCGACGAGCTGCGCAGCCCGATCCCGTGGGCCGTCCGGACGATCTCCTCCCAGCGAGCGCTCTTGAGCTTCTTCGGCGACAGCACGTCGCGGATCTCGTCGTCGAGGATCTCGGCGGCCGTGCCCGGCATGGTCCCGAGCCCGGCATCGACCAGCCAGCCCAGGTACTCGTCCAGGGCCATGCCGCTCTTCCGGTGCCCGAAGTCCATCTCCTCCGGCGAGAAGGCGTGGATGTGGAGCTTCGGAAAGGCGGCCCGGATGGTCTCGAGGATCTCGCGGTAGTGGCCATGGTCCTTGTTGGGATGGATCCCGCCCTGGATGCAGACCTCGCTGGCACCCCGCGCGATGGCGTCGCGGCACTTCTCGACGAGAACCTCCATGGGGTGATCGTAGGCCTCGGCGAGGTCGTCCTTGTGCCGCGCGAAGCCGCAGAAGCTGCAGCCCACGTAGCAGACGTTCGTGAAGTTGATGTTGCGGCAGACCACGTACGAGACATCGTCGCCGCAGTCCTGCTCCCGCGCCCAGTCGGCCGCGCGCAGCAGCAGGTGGAAGTCCGCTCCCTCTGCGTCCAGCAGGAGGGTGGCGTCGTCCACGGACATCTCGCGACCTGCGAGTGCGTTCTCGAGGATGCTGGCGATCCTCGGTGTCACGGCATGGTTGAGTTGGTCGAGCATCATGCAGCCTCCTCTCCGGACTGGGAGTTTCCGCCCTTCGATGGCCGCGCGTAGCCCGCGTCGTTGGCGAAGCGCGGCAGCCTTTCCCATACCTGGGAATCGAAGAACTCTCGTTGCTGGACCGTTTCCGGGTAGACGGGCAGGCGCTCCAGCAAGCGCTGCCCCGCCGCCTCGGTGCGACGCCGGAGCTCCCGCAGCGCCGGCCAGGGCGCCTCGGGATTGATGAAGTCGACGGTGACGGGCGAGACGCCGCCCCAATCGTTGAGACCCGATCGCAGCAGCAGCTCGAGCATGCCGTCATCGGCGCCGGTCGGGCTCTGGACCAGATTCGGCGGCGCCTGGATGTTCATCTCCGGCCCGAGGATCAGCCGGGCCATCGCCACCCAGCCGGCCACCTCGGGGTCGCGCAGCGGCGAGGCCGCGCGCATCGGCGTGTCGGGCTTGGGATGGAAGGGCTGGATGATGGCCTCCTGCAGGTGCCCATGGCGGTCCTGCAGGTCGCGAATCACCATCAGGGTGTCGACGCGCTCGACGACGTTCTCTCCGATGCCCAGCAGCATGCCCGTCGTGAAGGGGATCTTCTGCTCGCCTGCGTGCTCGTGCATGCGGATGCGGACCTGCGGGTCCTTGTCGGGACAGTGCATGTGGGGCATGCCCTTGTCCCGCATGCGCGGGCTGGTGGTCTCGAGCATCAGCCCCATGGACGCGTTCCAGGGACGCAGCGCCGCGAGCTCCTGCTCGTCGAGGATGCCGGCGTTGGTGTGGGGCAGCATGCCGCCCTCGAACGCGACCCGACAGGCCTCCACCAGGTGATCGGTGGTCGAGCCCCAGCCGCGGGCCTCGAGCCACTCGCGGTGCACCCGGTACGCGACCTCGGGCTTGTCGCCCAGGCACATCAGGGCCTCGATGCAGCCGGTCAGGACCCCGCCCCGGACGGCTTCCCGCACCTCGTCGAGCTCGTAGGACTTCGCCTCGGGCGACCCGGGCTGCTTCGCGAAGGTGCAGTAGGTGCAGCGGTCCCGACACAGATTCGTGAGAGGAACGAAGATGTTGCGGGAGACCGTGACCACGTCGCCCTTGGCGGCCAGCTTGCTCGCGTGGGCGCCCGCCAGCACCGCCTCCCGGACACCCTCGACGTGGAGGTTCGCCCCCAGTCGCTCCGCGGGAGGCCGCTCGAGCCGGCCTGCGTCGACGGCCCGGGCCACCAGGGCCTCCGCCTCGTGCGCAGTCAGGGGGGATTCGGAGTCGGGGAGGCTCAATCGGTTCTCTTCGCCCGGGCCGCTGTCCGAGCATCGACAGCCGCGGTGAGCGGCAGGGGGCGCAACCGCGGAGGCTATCGGATGTGGACGAAGGGAGCGATTCGAATCGTCCCCGGGGACGACCCGGATGCCGGTCCGCGGTCCATATCGCGGTCCATATATAGGAGATGCTGGCCCCCGCGGGTGGAATCCGTCAAGAAGTCACCCGAGAAGGCCGATCCACAGAGAGCAGTCGGCGTTCGCCGGGGTGCAAGGGGAGCAGGGCGCCACATGCGGGACAGTCAGGACGAAGCGCCCGAGACGCCGGCGGCGCCGCGCAACCCGACCGTCAACCCGGTCCGCAGCCTGCCCGCACGGATCAGCTTCATCGTCTTCGGCGCGACCCTGATCACCTCGCTGGCGGTGACGGTCATCTCCGTCCGCTCCATCGACGCCTTCCTGCGCGGCAAGATCGAGCAGGCGTTCCCGAGCGTGCTGGAGAGCGCCGCCAGCCGACTCGACCTCTGGTACGACCAGCGCATGCTGGAGATCGGGGTCTTCGCGAGCAGCGGGATCATGTCCCACAACGCGACCCTGCTGACCACGAACCCGCGCAGCGCACGCGAGAAGCGCGCGGTGCGGGAGGTCGAGCAGTACCTCAGCTACGTGCTCGAGAGCTTTCCCCAGTACCAGGCGCTCATCGTGCTGGGACCGAACGGCGAGCAGCTGTTGCGAGCCGGCCTCGACTTCGAGTTCACCGAGGCCATGCTCGGCCGGACCCTGGCGAGCATCCACGAGCCACGCTTGAGCGGTGCCATCGAGGCGGGAGACACGCGGGTCCAGCTCAGCTCGGCCCCCTTGATGGGCGCCGGGACTGCCGTCGTCGGCTCGCTGCACGCCGTCATGCCCATGCATGCGATCGGCGAGGCCCTGGCGACCGACGGCATCGGCGAGTTCGGCGAGGTCTTCCTCGTCGACTCGGGACGCCGCTATCTGGTCGCCAGCGCAGAGCGCATGAAGAGCGGCACCTGGACTGCGCCGGACGTCGAGCTCGGCAACGCGGGGTCGCTACTCGACTACTCCGACTATGCGGGACGGCGGGTCGTGGGCTCGGCGCGCTCCCTCGAACGCTTCGGCTGGATCCTGGCCGTGGAGGAGCCCTACAGCGACGCCTTCGCGCCCGTGGTGTCCGGCATCCGCCGCATCCTGGGAATCAACCTCGCCATCGTGCTGCTCTTCGCACTCGCTGCGTTCCGGGTGGCGCGCTCGATCGTCCAGCCCATCGAGGCGCTGTCGAAGACGGCCCGGCGCATCTCCGCCGGAGAGAAGGGCATCGAGCTACCGCACAGCGCGCGTCGCGACGAGGTGGGAATCCTGACACGCGCCTTCCGCGAGATGACGCACCGCCTGGAGAGCAACGCCGAGCAGATGCGCTCACAGAACACCGAGCTGCAGCGCATGAACGAGATCCTCGAGCAGCTCTCGATCACCGACGGCTTGACCAAGCTGCACAACCACCGCTACTTCCAGGAGCAGCTCGCCAAGGACATGAAGCGCTCCCTGCGCACCCGCGAGCCGCTCTCCCTGGTGCTGATCGACATCGACCACTTCAAGACCTGGAACGATCGCCTCGGTCACTCCGGCGGCGACGAGATCCTGCGCCGGATCGCGGAGATCATGCAGCGGCTGACGCGGGGCACCGACCTGGTCGCTCGCTATGGCGGCGAGGAGTTCGCGCTGCTGCTGCGCGGCACCGGGATCGAAGGAGCCGTCCAGCTCGCCGAGAAGCTGCGCGCCACCATCGGCGAGACCGACTTCGTGGACGGGGAGAGCGAGCCGCTGACCGTCTCCATCGGCGTGTCGGGCTTCACGGGCGACGAACGCGCCTTCTTCGAGCAGGCCGATCGCGCGCTGTACCGCGCCAAGAGCGCGGGTCGCGACTGCGTGATGATGGCCGAAGAGGCGGAAGCCGAGAACCCCTGAAGGCGGGGCGGGTCGTCTACTGCTCGGAACGCAGCAGGCTCCGGTGTACCCAGCCCACCGACCCGGAGCTCACCCGGACCAGGGTCCAGGGGTTGCGGATCCGCTCCGGGAAGACCGGGGTCCCGTGCGAGAGAACCCCGATCACCTTCTCCTGGGTGGAGGGCCCGGCCCGGAGATTGGCGTGGGCCGTCCGGACATAGAGGGTCCCGGGCCGCCTGCGGACGCTCATCCCCTCGCGCTCGAGCTCCTCCGCGATGCGGTTCGCCCGGTAGACGAAGAAGAGCGCGGCTCCGAAGTGCCCCTCGGCGATCTGACGATCGGCCTCGTCGAGCTTCCCGCGGGCCTCGGCGATCGACTCGGTACGCCACGGAGCATGCTCGGCAGCCCGCTCGACCTGGATGCGGGACTCGGCGAGAGAGGAGACCGCGTCTGCCCGACTGTGGCTGCCGCGCAGTCCGGACTCGGCGAGCACCAGCGCCTCCTCGGCGCGACGCAGGTCCGCGCGAAGGCGGCGCAGCTCGGCCTCGAGTCGCGCCGCGCGGTCGACCTCGGCACGCCGATAGACGGCCACGTCGATCGGCTCGTCGGCGGGTTGCGTCTGGGGCAGGGTGCAGGCCACCGGCAACACGGCGGCAAGCTGGACCAGGAAGGACAGGCGGCGTCGCGCGCGTGCGCATCTCCGTCGGGGGTCCTGTCCTCTCATCCGCGCCTCTCCCGGGTTCGGGTCAGGGGAAACCCCGACCCTCCCGTTGTGTTTATCGGAAGGCCTCGCGGCGTCTTGAGGGGGCTACGCTTTGGTGCGACGGCGCCGCGGCGGGTAGAGGGCGGGATGCCCCGCCGGGCGCGTCTTGAAGCGCCGATGCGCCCACAGCCACTGCTCGGGCGCCGTGCGGATCGCGGCTTCGATGACCTCGTTCATGCGCGCCACGTTTCGCTCGAGGGCACCCGGCTCGCCTTCCGCATCGAGCCCGAGCGGGGCCTGCATGCGCACGACGTGCCGGGGGCTTTCGCCGACCCGGAAGATGAAGACCGGCAGGACGGGGACCGACCGGCCCATCGCGATGCGCGCCGGGCCCGACCGCGTCGAGGCCGGGATTCCGAAGAAGGGCGCGAAGACCCCCTCCGACGAGTGGGCGTTCTGGTCCAGCAGGACGGCGATGACCCGACCCGCCGACAGCGCCCGGAAGACCCCCGTGGCGGCGCTCCCCAGCTCGATCGACTCCACCCGGGAGGCCCGCCGCCAGTCGCCGATCATGCGCTCCAGGAAGGGGTTCGAGCGCGGATGGTGGACCGCGGAGACCGGGTAGCCGCGCGTGGCCATCACCGCGGCGCAGAGCTCCCACGAGCCCAGGTGCGCGGTCAGCGCGATCAGGCCACCCGACTCCGATGCCGCACGCGCCGCCTCGTAGTGCTCGTGACCCTCGACCTCGATCCCCGCCAGGAGTCGCTCGCGGTGCCTTCCCTGCAGGAGGCAGAGCTCCGCGAGATAGCGGCCCAGGTTCGCGAAGCTCTTCTCGAGCAGCTCGTCGCGCTCGGCGATGCTCGAGTCGGGAAAGGCGAGAGCCAGGTTGGCCGCGGCGTCTGCGCGACGTGGCCCACCGGCCCGGGCCCAGGTTCGCCCCAGCCGCGCGCCGAGCCCCACGGCACGCTCGGGGGGCAGATGACGGAAGAGCTCCCGGACACCGAGCAGGCCCGCGTACTCGAGCGCGTGCCTCACTCGGTACTGCGTGACAGCTCTGCGATCAGGTGGGCGCGCATCTCGTGAGGGGAGATGATGTCGTTCAGGGAGCCCACGTCTCGCGCCCGCTCCACGCTGTGGATCTCGTCGAACTCCCGCGCGAGCTCGGACTGCTTCTCGAGGACGACCTCGGCCATGATCGCCTCGAGGGCCTCCCGACTCTCGGCGCCAGGCTCCCGACGGACCGCCCGCTGCTTCTCGACCACGCGCGGGTCTGCGAGCGCGCGGGCCCGTACCTCGCGCTTGAAGACGACGCTCGCGGCGGCGCCTCCCCCGATCACGGAGGCGTAGGATCCGTGGAGCGCCGACGCGCGCAGACCGTCGTTGAGCTCCTGGGAGAACACCACGTAGGCGCCCCCGTGATAGCGCGAGACCACCAGGAACAGGATCGGCCCTTCGAAGTTGACGATGGCCCGGGCGATCTCCGCTCCGTACTCCAGCTGCAGCTTGCGCAGCGATTCGGGCGAACCGTCGAAGCCCGACAGGTTCGCGAGGACGACCACCGGACGGTTCCCGCTGGCCGCATTGATGGCGCGAGCGGTCTTCTTGGACGAGTGCGGGAAGAGGGTGCCACCCGTCCACGACTCCGGGCCGTCGAAGGGTCGATAGCCCTCGCGCGTCACGACGTGGCTCTCGATCCCGATGAGGGTGATCGGTTGGCCGCCCAGGTGGGCGTCCCACACGATCGAGGTCTCGCCCGCCACCATCTGGCTCCAGCGCTCGAGGTGGCCACCGTCCTGGTCGATGACCGCGCGCATCACGGCGCGCATGGCGAATGGGCGCTTGCGGCCGGGATTGGTGGCGTCGTCGAAGATCTCCCCGACGCTCTGGAAGTCGAAGGCCTCCTCGCCCTCGAGCGATGACTCGCAGACGTCCCGCTCGTCGGGGTCGCTGGTCTCGAAGCGGCGGGGACGGGACTCACCGGGGACCACGTAGCTGTAGCGATAGTGGTCGTAGAGCAGGCGGTAGGCCTCGGCGAGATTCCGCGCGTAGTACTGGGCCTGGCCGTTGGGACCCATGATCTGCTCGTAGCCGCCGATCGCCACCTCGTCCTCGGCCGAGACCGAGCCGGACGCCTCCAGAGCGGCCGCACCGGTCAGCACCATCGAGGCACGCGGAGTCATGATGAGGATGCCCCGCGTGTGCATCAGCATCGTCGCCAGTGCGTCCCAGTAGCTCTGGGCACCGATGTTCAGACCCTGCACGATCACGTGGATCACGCCGCCCTGCTGCGTGAAGGTCACGATGCGCCGCACCACTCGCGCGGTCGCGTCGAGGTTCTCGGAGCCACTGTCCATGGCGATCTTCGCGCCCGACGACACCGGCAGCCACTCGACGGGAACGTCGAGCTTCTCGGCCAGGTCGATGGCGGCGACCACCCGGTCGCACTCGGGAATCGAGAGGGCGCCCATCCCCCGGGTCGGATCGGAGAGCACCAGGACCCGCTTCATGCCCTCGGGCACCTTGTCGGTGGGCGTCGTGATCACGCCGAAGACCACGCCCGAGCTGGCGCCCCCCGGCTCCCGGTCCGCCACGGACACCGCCCGGGGTCGCTCGCTGCCGGGGTCGAGGTCGAACTCCTCGAAGCTCCCCTGGGAGATCGAAACGCGCTCGCTCGCGTCGTCGAGGCCGCGGCGGTCCGAGGTGAGCATCCGGATGATCTCGTAGGGGTAGATGAGACGGCGACGACGGGCAGACACCACCCGGCGCTCGTACTCGCCCGCCGGCTCGAGCGGGTCGTGATGCGGGTCTCGCCACTCGAGCTGGATCTCGTCGCCGGTGGGCTCGGTGATCACGATCTCGATCTGTCGTGCCGGGGCATCGGGATTCGCGCGGTCCTTCACGTTCAGCCGCACGAGCACCTTCTCGAGACCCAGGTGGCGGGTGGCCGGCGCCAGACGGCGGGCGATGCCGGACGCCGCATCGGTGTCGATGAAGAGCTCGGTCGGCACGAAGAGGGCGATGCGGTTCCACTGCATGCCCCGACGCGGATCGCGCTCGCGCAGGGTGGTCCGCAGGGTTCGGCAGGCCCGGTTGAAGACCCGTTCGAACGCCGCCAGGTGCTGGGACAGCTCGGGTCCCGCTCCGGGCGATCGGTCCCGGGCGTCCCCCAGCACGAAGATGCGCTCGTCGCCCTTCACCTCGCGCGCGCGCCCGTGGAAGCAGTAGATCCCGTCCTCGCTCGGCACCCGCTCGAGGTCGAAGCCCTTCGCATAGCGCGACAGGTCGATCCGCTCGGCGGTCTCGGGGTGCAGGTCATGGAGATCTGCGACGAGGGCAGGCTGTGACCCGGGCTCCACGACCCCCTGCTCGTCGCGCGGGCGGTCGAAGGTCAGGTAGACGTTGCGACCGTCGTCGTGCTGCAGGTCGAGCGTGAGCCGTGCGGTCGGGGAGTGGGCGGACAGGCTCTGCTCGATCTCGCGGCCGAGAGCGGCCTCGTCGAGCTCGGGCGCCGCCGGAACCAGCAGCTCCAGGGCGAAGACCTCGGTGCCCCGCTCGGCCAGCCGCTGGGCGGTCTTGCACAGGCGTCCCACGACGCCCGCCGCGTCGGCAGGCCGTGCGGTGGCGGCGAGCACGAGGCCCTTGTCCGCATACTCGACACAGTGGATCCAGGTGTCCTCGGTCTTGACCGACATGTGGCCACGAGGACGGCCGGGCGCGTAGACGCGCTGCACGTAGGCGGCGAGGGCGATGTCGAGGCGCCCCGGGTCGGGCGCCTTGATCCAGCGTCCGACGCGGTCGAAGACCCGGCGGGCGGCGGCCGCCACCTCGATCAGCACGTTCGCATCGGGGCGGGTGGGCATGCGCTCGGCGCCTTCGAGCCAGCTCTCGAGCTCCTTCGAGCTCTGCTCCGCCTGGCGCTCGGCCGCGCGACGCTCGAACAGGGCGTAGCGAGCCTCGATGGCGGCGTCCGCCATGGCGTCGGTCACGAGACCGCGCATGCCGATGATGGCGTCGAGAGCCTCGCCGAGCGCCGCGTCGCCGGACAGGTCGAGGCCCCCACCGCCCAGGGTCGTGATGCGACGCAGCATGCTGCTCGCGAGCCGATGACGCAGCTCCGGCTCGAACTGGATCGAGAGAAGGCGCAGCAGGGCCCGCTCGAGGGCGTCCGTGTGGGTCAGGTCCGGCACCCCGTAGTGGACCAGCGCGGCCCGGACGAGATCCAGGAACTCCTCGGCGATGCCCGCGCCCTGGGCCCGCATGCGGCGCACGTACATGCGCAGTCGCGCGTTGTTGGAGGGCCCGATCCCACCGGACACCGAGGCTCGCGGTGCGCGAATGAAGAGACGCTCCACGGCCGCGAAGGCGATCAGCTCGTGGCGGATCTCCGCCAGCTCGAAGCAGGCATCCCGGGACAGGGTCTCGGGAACCTCCGCATCGAGGAAGGCGACCAGCCGCTCGCAGCGCTCGGGGTTCGCGTCATAGCCCAGGACGACGCGACGGATCTCGTCGCGCACGGCGCCCATCGCGTCGCGCCAGGCCGAGCCGCCCCGCGTGCCGAGCCGCCCTTCGGCGACGGCGCGGTCGGCGGCCACCAGATCGGGCACACCCAGCGCCTCGTCGTCCCGGGCGCGGAAGAGCAGGGCCAGCGGATCCCGCTGCTCGGGCAGGCTGAGACGATGCACCACGGCTCCCGCCGGCCCGGTCTCGTCCTCCGACGCGGGATCGATCGAGATCATCACGTCGCCCGCGGAGACCTGCTGCCCCTGTCGCACGTGGATCTCGCTGACGACGCCCGCCACCGGCGCCTGAAAGGCGATCTCCATCTTCATGGCCTCGAGCAGACCCAGCGACTGGCCCAGCTCGACGCGATCCCCCTCCCGCACCTGGATGGCGACCACCATGGCGGGCGTACCGGCGCGCACCTGGCCCGCCGTCTGGGTCCCGAAGCGCAACGGATGACCGTCGATCTCGACCCGCAGCCCCACCTCGTTGGCGTCGTAGAGGATGCGGTGCACGCGCTCGTCGATCTCCATCCGCGCGACGTGCTCGCTCTCTTCCTTCATCGTGGCGCCGATGGCCCGGTCGTCCAGGTGGACGCGATAGCGCCACGAGCCGATCGCGTAGACGGTGAGGCGGTAGCTCTCGCCTTCGTGGGTGAGGTCGATCTGCTGACCCGAGTTGGGCGGCACCCGATCCGGCGAGATCCCGGTGGCGTCGGCGTAGAAGTGCTCGCGCGCCGTCGCCCGGATGCGCTGGTAGGTGAGGATGGCGGCCGCCACGAGCGCGTCGGCCGAGAGCCCGGGGGCCCCGCCGCTTCCCGTGGACCGTTCCGCGTTCCAGCGGTCGAGCCAGAGCGTGTCGACGGGACCGGCCCGGTAGGGCTCGGCGTCGAGCAGCTCGAGCAGATAGCCCTTGTTGCTGGCCCCGCCCTCGACCACCAGCTCGAAGTCGCGCAGCGCGCAGGAGAGCCGGGCGCGCGCCTCGTCGCGGGTCGCGCCCTTGGCGATCACCTTGGCGATCAGCGAGTCGAAGTCCGGCGGTACCACCGTTCCCGCGGCGACCCCGGAGTCGACCCGGACCCGAGGGCCCAGCGCCGGGTCGAAGCGGGCGATGCGGCCCGGAGACGGCAGGAAGCCCTCGTCCGGGTCCTCGGCGTTGACGCGCGCCTCGATGGCGACGCCGCGCGTCACCGGGTGCAGGTCCTTGATGGACTCGCCTTCGGCGATACGGATCTGGAGCTGCACGAGATCGACGCCCGTCACCTCTTCGGTGATGCCGTGCTCGACCTGCAGGCGGGGGTTGACCTCGAGGAAGTAGAAGCCTTCGGGTGCGTACAGGAACTCGACCGTCCCGACGCCCACGTAGCCGACGTGCGCGGCCAGTCGGGCGGCAGCGGTCTCGAGCCCGTCCACCTCCTCCCGGCTCATCCCGGGCGGCGGCGCTTCCTCGAGCACCTTCTGGTGGCGCCGCTGCACCGAGCAGTCGCGACTGCCCACCGCCAGCACGTTGCCCTGGCTGTCGGCCGCGATCTGCACCTCGATGTGGCGACCGCCGGTGACCTTCTTCTCCAGGAAGAGTCGGTCGTCCCCGAAGGCGTTCTGGGCCTCGGCCTTCGCGCTGCGGAAGGCCTCTGCGATCTCCTCCGGCCGATCGACCATGCGGATGCCGCGCCCGCCACCGCCGGCCGACGCCTTGAGGGCGACCGGGTAGCCGATCCGCTCGGCATGACTCGCGGCCGCCTTCTCGTCCGCGAGAACGCCCTGGCTCCATTCCGTCACGGGAACGCCGGCGCGCTCGGCCATCTCCTTCGAGGTGATCTTGTCGCCGAGTGCACGCATCGCCTCGGCCGAGGGCCCCAGGAAGGTGATGCCCTCGTCGGCCAGCCGGCGAACGAAGCTCGGGTCCTCGGCCAGGAAGCCCCACCCCGGCCAGACCGCGTCGGCCCGGGTCTCGTGCAGCGCGGCGAGCACCGTCTCGTGGTCCAGGTAGGCCGCGACGGCGCCGTTCGGGGAGGGCAGGCGCACCGCGAAGTCGGCATGACGCACGAAGGGCGCGTTGCGGTCTGCGTCGGTGTAGAGGGCGATCGCGCGGATGTCCCGACCGGCCTCGGCAGCCATCGCCTTGACGGCGCGGATGCAGCGCATGGCCGCCTCGCCGCGATTGACGATGGCCAGCCTGCGAATGACGCGCTCGGGCCGAGCGCCGCTCAACGCGTTACCTCGCAGGCGAATCCCACGACCCCGCCGTGGTGGGACAGCGACAGCGCGGCATGGCGCCTGCCCTCGACCCACAGCTCGGGCACCCGCCCCCGCTTCCGGATCTCCAGGGACGAAGGATCCAGCGCCAGCGACCGGGCGATCCGCTCGGTCGCGAAGCGTCGTACGGCGAGACCGGGCGCGTCTCCCGCGGAGTGCGTTGCCCCTTCGCCCGGCGCGTCGAGGCGCGTCATCTCGAAGAGCGCGTCGGAGCCTTCGTCGCATGCCACGGCATGGACCGCTCCGTCGCGCTCGGTCACCCGGACCCCGACAGGTCCCGCTGGCGTCTCGACACCGCCCGAGCTGGCGTCTTCGTCGAGATCGACCCGGAAGCGTGGCGGGGAGAAGATCGTCTCGGCGTGACGAGCCACGACCGCCTTGTAGGCGGCCTCCTTCGCGGCCCACAAGCGGCAGCGCTGACGGTGGCGATCGCGGCTGGCGTCGAGAGCGCGTCGCTCCGCGTCACAGAAGACCCGCGCGTCGAAGCGCGGCGACACGGGCCGGGACTCGGGATCGCGCAGGTCGACGACGTCGTTACCCAGCATCGGCAGGCTCCAGCCGAGCGAAGTGGGCGCTCTCCATCGTCGCCAGCTGCGCGACCACCTGGCGCGCGAGGTCGCGCGACCGGCGAACGCCCTTGGCGTCGGACTTGGGCTCGATGCAGGTCACGTCCACGTCGAGCACGTCCCCCTTCTCCGGCACGGCCCCCCAGCTCTTCTGCTTCCGACCCCTCAGGTAGACGCAGGCCACCTGGCAGTCGGGCAGGGCGCCGACGATACGACCGACCCCCCAGGCCGCGTTCTCCACCTCGACCCGTCCGCTGCGACTGCGCCCGCCCTCGGGAAAGATCAGCGCGACTTCGCCTCCCCGCGTCAGGGCCACGACCCGGTCGAGGACGGCGCCGACCTCGCCGCGGGCGCCGCCCCGCGTGATGGGAATGCACTTCATCAGCCAGGTCGAGATCCGGTCGCGCCAGTTCGACCCGAAGTTGGTCCGCTCCGGCGTGTTCCAGGGCAGCTCGTCGAAGTGCAGCGCGTAGCGCCAGGTGGGTGCCAGTGCCCACGCCACGAGGAACGAGTCGATCAGGGTCAGATGGTTCGCGCAGACGAGCAGCGGCGTTCCCGCCGCCTTCCTCGCCTCGCGAATGCGCGCGAACTTCTCCCGCACGGCATCCCGGCCCGCCAGCCGGTACCCCATGTAGAAGCGCATGATCGCCACCACCAGCGGCATCCAGAGCGGTGCGAGCAGTCGCCCGACCTCGCGCTGGACGAGATGGTTCCACGGCAGTCGGCGGGGCGTGTCCATGAGGTGCCCGAAGAAGGAGTTTGCCCGGCGGAGTCGCCCGGGACGCTCGAGGCGCCCGGGCTGCGAGGGGATCTAGCCGAGCTTCTCGAGGATCAGCTTGACGGCGTCGCCGACCGTATTGACCGAATCGACGTCCTCGTCGGCAATCTCGATGTCGAAGTCGTCCTCGAAGGCGATCACGACGTCGACGAGTCGGGCCGAGTTCACCTTCAGCTCGTCGAGGATGCTCGTCTCCATGGCCACGTTGCTGAGCGCCTCGTCGTTCTTCGCCCAGGGCGTGAGGATCTTCACGACGCGCTCGAAGACTTCGCTCTGTTCCATTCGTGCTTCCCCTTTGCTTCTTCGTTTCCGCCTTCAGCGGTCGGTTCGCTGGATGCTAGCAGGCCGGCTCCCGAAGCCTTCGAGAGGGCCGCAGGGGGTCTCTTCGGCTCAGCCTTCCCACTTCTGAAAGGCGAGGCAGGCGTTGACGTCGCCGAACCCGAATCCCGCCTTGAGCATGACGCGAAGCTCCGGAGCCTCGACGACGCTGTGCGGAATGGCCGCTCCGTAGGCCTCGACCTCCGGATGCAGGTCCTCGCAGTTGATGCAGGGGTGCAGGAAGCCGCCTCGGACCATCAGCACCGACGCCACCGACTCGACGGCCCCGGCAGCCCCCAGGGTATGGCCGACCATCCCCTTCGTGGCCGTGATCGTCGGCATGCTGTCCGGCTCGCGCTCGAGCGCGTGCGCCCAGGAGCGGACCTCGGAGGGGTCGGCACCCGTGGCAGTCAAGTGACCGTTGACGGCGTCGACCTGCGAGGCCTCCAGCCCCGCATCGGCAAGCGCCATGCGGATGCAACGCTGCACGCTCTCCGGATTGGGCGCCGTCATGCTACCGCCGCCCCGGTGTCCCCCGCAGTTGATCCCGACTCCCAGCAGCTCGGCGTGGATCGTCGCCCCTCGCGCCTGGGCGCTCTCGAGCGACTCGACCATCAGCACGCCGGCGCCGGCGCCGGGGATGAAGCCGCCCGCCGAGGCGGAGAGGGGTCGCGACGCCTTCTCGGGCTCGTCGTTGAAGTCACGGCACAGCACGCGCATGGCGTCGAAGCCCGCCCAGATGTAGTGGCTGGCCGCTTCGGATCCTCCGCACAGCATGCGCTCGGCCAGCCCACTCCGGATCCGCTCGTAGCCCATGGCGATGGCCTCGGCGCCCGTGCTGCAGGCCGACGAGTTGGTGGTGACCTGGTTGCCCAGCGCGAAGATGCCGGAGAGCCTCGCGGACACCCCGCTCGCCATCACCTGCTCGACCGAGGTCGAGCCCAGACGTCGCACCTTGCCGGCGTCCGTCAGCGGAATGACCTTCTCGCCGGTGGTGTCCATTCCGCCGATGCCGGTGCCCACGATGCAGCCCGCGTCCCAGTCGACGCGGTCGTCGTCCTGGGCGGGCATCTCGAAGCCGGCGTCCTGCCAAGCCTCCAGGGCGGCGAGCGCCGCGTAGCGGTGGC
>JANQSB010000429.1 GCA_028284295.1 Myxococcota bacterium
AAGTAGACCCCTTCGAGCTGGGCCGACGCGGGGCTCGCCAGGACGAGCCCGAAGAGCCCGGCGACGAGCGCCGCCTGCCCTCTACGCGTCCATCCGAGCTCGCTTCGTCGGTCGTCTCGCATCGTCGTCCTCAATGGATCGCACTCACGTCGGGGCTCTCGATGTTCCAGCTCGAGTCGCGGTAGCTGGCCTTGAACTCGAGGTCGGCGGTTCCGCACATGCCGTCTTCCCGGCTGGCGGGCACCGAGCTCCAGGTCTCCGGCTCGCAGAAGCCGATGCCGCCCACCAGGAAGCCCTCGCCCTGGAAGTCGAAGGCGTCTCCCCGGACCTGACCGAGTGCCGTGAGCTGACCGCGAATGGACACCAGGCAGATCGCCTTGCCGTAGACCGCGCCGCCCACGAGGCCCCCGATCGTGAGGGGGGGGCCGGCGAAGACCCAGGCGCCGGCGTCGGCGCCGACGCCCACGGTCAGGAAGCAGCCCACGTTGTAGACCGGGAAGCTCGCCGAGCCGCGCACGTAGGCGCCGGTCAGCCCGTTGGGCACCGGGCCCAGGAACTCGGCGACCTGCGGGTCGAGGGCCATCAGCACGTCCGGACCGCAGGCGCGCCCGCCGAAGAAGGCCACCTCCATCTGGATCGAGTTGAAACGCGCTCCGACCCGCGCCCCCAGGTAGTTCTCCAGCTGGCCGATCGCCGTGTGGAGCGCCGGATCGAAGATCTGGAAGGCGTGGAAGTCGATCTCGCCCTGGGTCGTCACGCCACCGAACACGTTCACGGGCTTCGGCGTGCCGCTGCTCGACTCCAGGGTGAAGCCGAAGTAGAGATGTTCGATCAGCAGGTCCGCGGCGCCCATGCGGATGGGCAGGTCCCGGGTCGAGATGATCGCGTCGAGCCGGCTCGTCTCGTCGTTGGTGGCCGCGCAGGCCGTCGACTTGCCGTTGGCATCCCAGCTGGTGACGTCGAGGGCTGCGTTGTAGCTCGTGCCCCCGTCGTCGCTGCTCCCTTCCGAGCTGAACTCCGCCCCGATGTGCATCCGCTCGAGCTCGTCGCCGGCGATTACCGCGTAGCCGTCGACCTTGGCGGCCAGCAGGTCCCAGTCTCCGAAGCTGCCGGTGGCGGCCTCGAGGGCGGCGAGGGCGAAGCTCTGGATCGCCTCGATGGCCGTCCGGATGGCGTGGTTCAGCAGGTCGTAGACCACCAGGCTGGCGGCGTTGGTGTCCTGCGCGATCTCGGAGGTCATCAGATAGAGCCGGTCCCGCAGAGTGGTCACGGCGGCGCTGTCCATCACGAGCCCGGTCAGGTGCCGCTCGAACTCGTCGGCCGACGCGTGGTTCATCAGGCTCACCAGGGGCTGCAGCGTGGTGTAGACCTCGTTCGCGACGACCTGCAGGAAGAAGTCGGCGCCCCCGGCCACGCGATGACGCATGTCCGTCACGATCTGCGGGTTGCGCCAGTCGTCGTAGACCGACGGCACCGGCACCTGCGCGGTCTCCATGCGCTTCTCGAGGTCCGCATTCATCTCGTCGAGGATCTGCTGCTGGGTCATGCCATCGAACTCCGAGAAGGCCTCGGGCACCAGCCCATCCCGGATCGGCGCGGCGTACTCCTCGAGCTGGAGAGCGAGCGCACGCAGCTGGTTCTCGAGCACCGGGAAGCCGCCGGCATCCGCGAACGCATCGAGGATCGTCCCCAGGTTGTTCTCGAGGGTCGTCAGCTGGCCGGAGACCTGGGTCAGCTGGAAGTCGATCTGGTCGAGCAGCCCCGTGGCGTCTCCGACGGCCGTATTGAGACCGGCGTTGCACACGGTCGATACCAGCGCGGCCTCACTCGGGAGCCTTGCCTGCAGGTCGTCGGCGAGGCTCCGGATGTCGCGCGCCGCCTTGCCGACCGCGCTCAGGTCGACCCCGGTGAGCGACTGCACGGCGCCGCCGAAGGACAACAGATCCAGGGTCGAGAGCGCGCCGTGCACCCGGTCGATGCGGCTCCGCACCTCCTTCGCCTGCGCGACGATCTGGTTGCTGGGGCTGGCGCAGTCCGTCAGGGTGGTCAGGTTCTGGGGCTGGCCGCGCAGGGCGCCGATGTCACCCTGCGCCGTCGTGATGGCGTCGCTCGTCTGTACGGTGACGAGCAGACTGAGGTCCGTCTTCAGCGCCCCGATCTTCGCCGGCAGCGCCGTCAGCTCGTTGGCCGCGTCCTCGAAGGCGTCTCGGACGTCTTCGAGGCGTCCCAGGATCTCGTCCGCCTGGGGCGTGGGATTGCCGAGCCGGTGCTCGACGATCAGGTCCTCGAGGTCGCCGTTGAAGAGCTCGAAGAGCCGCTGGGCCAGCTCCGGGTCGAGCGGCGCCGTGACGCCCTCGATCAGCGGCTCGGTCTCGCGCTGGAGCATGCCCGAGATCAGCTCGGGAACCCGGTGGACCTCCGTGACCGACCGGGCCGTCGCGCCCAGGTTCGGCAGGGTCGCGATCTCGTCGCGAACCGCCGCGGAGACGAAGTCGTGCAGGCCGGCATCGATGACCCGGTTCATCCCGTCGAGCTCCGAAGTCAGGGAGGCGACGAGGTCCTGGATCGGAGTTCCGCCCACGAAGGAGCCCAGGATCGAGTCCATCTGGGCCACGCTGTCGGGATTGGCGACGTCTACGGTGGTGATGTCGAAGGCGGTGCCGCGCAGGTTCGTGAAGTCGGCGCTGGCACCGAAGCTGACCTTGGTGCGGTCGCGGGTCACGAAGTCGACGCCGGTCTTCACGTCGACGACGACTGCGCTCCACTCGCGCTCGACACCGGAGAACATCGGCTCCAGGCTGAAGTAGCGATTCGGCTCGTAGCCGACCTTGAAGCCCTCGATCTTGAAGTTCGTGTTCCCCCAGGTGTAGGAGAGCTCGGGCATCTTGCTCTCGTCGTCGAGGTCGGCCGCCGCCTGGGAGCTCGTCGCGTTCGAGATCGTCGCGAGCTCGTCGACGACGATGGTCTGGTCCTGACTGAAGACGTCGTAGTTCTCGATACGGGCCTTCACGGGCATGGCATCCCAGAAGGGCATGCCGATCTGGCCCGTCGCCTCGACCCAGCCCTCGGCGTTCGAGCGACGAACGAGCTTCGCGCTGCCGTCGAGCGCCAGGTCGAAGCCCTTGTCGTCGTCCCCGGTCGGCGGCGACTGCGGACGATCGAGCACCTGATCGAGGCTCCCGTGCAGCCGCTCCTTCACCGGGACCCCGTCCGGCTGCCACTCGGCGGTAAGTCCGATGCGGTCGTCCAGGGCGTGCATGTCGATGATGCTGCCGACCTCGAGATTCCGGGGGCCCGTCTCGCAGAGATCGGCCGAGCCGGTGGACGAGACGAAGGCCATCGAGAGCAGCTCGAGGTCGGTGCGCCAGGCACCGAGCGTCTCACCACAGTTGGGCCCCTGCGGATCCACCTGGCAGTCCACCCGGCGCACGACCGCGCCGCCGAGATCACCCGTACAGCCGAGCTCCAGGGACTGGAACTCGATGCCGAAGTCGCCGGGAGCCGGGATGTCGACCCGTCCGTCGATCCAGGTATACGGGTCGAGCTCGTTGCCCACCATGCGGAAGCCGAAGCGGTCGAGCAGGAGCGTGTAGTCGTAGGCGGTGACCTGAGGGGGAATCGTCGTATTGAAGACACCGGTGATCCCCGACGGCTTGACGACGTACTTGGTACCCGTATTCCCGATGGTCGTGACCGGCAGCGAGGAGTTCGACGGGTTCGCGAAGCGGATCAGCGTGCGGTTGCCGTCGAGGTCGTAGCCCAGCTGCGGGTCGGGCTGGGCGTTCGCATCGCGATAGATCTGGGGCCCCATGGTGACGCCGGCCGCGAAGTGGTTTCCGAAGCGGCTGGTGGGAGAGCTCAGGTCGTGGGTCGCGGCGGGCAGCAGCGACTGACCGCTCCCGTTGGCGTCGCGCATGCCGAGCAGGTACTCGGCGACGGGAACCGGCGTCGCCCCGTCACCGCCGGTGCCGCCCGCCTCGAAGCCCGGCAGATACAGGACGCCGTCTTCTGTGCCGTCGTCGGCGCGGTTGAAGACCGGGCTCTGCAGCGAGGTCCAGAAGACGTAGCGCGACCCGACCTGGGGCGTCTTCGGCGTGGCCGGCTGGTAGACCCGCGCCATGACCGCGCCGTCCGAGTCCAGCCCCTCCGCGGCGCGCGGCTCGTAGTGGAAGCTCACCGACGGGTCGGGATAGCTCGACGTGCAGCCGGGGCAGTCGGCGTTCTGGGTGAAGTCGTAGGCGGCGTTGGCCGCGGGGGCGCCGAGCAGCTGGTCGTCCGCGAGACGACCCTGGGAGACCTGGACGCTGAAGTCCTCCCAACCGGCCTGCATCGGCGGGTAGTGCATGCGCCCGCTGCCGGCGTCGAAGTCCGCCGCGAAGTCGAGCCCGGTGGGCAGGACGGTGAAGGACTCGTCGGTCTGGCCCGCCTCGGGGGCCTGGAAGCGGCGATCGTTGGACCGGACACCGCGAGCCGGATCGCCTCGCGGGTCGAACGGGTACCACTCGAGGTCGTAGGCGTAGTGGAGATCGCCGTAGTTCCCGGACAGCTCGTCGGCGTTCAGGTTGATCTCGTCGATCTCCAGGCTGAAGGGCACCGCGCCCGAGTGCAGGAAGCCGGATCCGGCCTGGCCCTCGATCTGCCCGAGGTCGTCCAGCAGTGCCGGGCCCGTGTAGGCGAGGGCGAGGGTGCGCGAGCCCTGCTCGACCGGGTTGCCATAGGCGTCGGGGACGTGATGCGAGGTGCCGTCGGGCAGGGCCACGGAGAGGCCCGACAGGGTCGCGCCGCCCGCCCCCGTGCCGTCTCCCGTCAGCATCACGCCGGTGGCGGTCACGACGATGCCCGAGGTCGTGGCGCCGACGATGTCGCCGATGCTGACGCTCCCGTTGTGGGCCAGGTGGAGGGCGTCGCCTGCCGCATTCGCGACGAGCCCGTAGCAGCCCGTAGACACGGTGAAGTTCTGGACGGGCCACAGGCCGTTGCTGCTGGGGGTCCAGGAGGCGCTCGCCGCACTGTTCATCAGCCGCCCCGTGAACCCGCAGGCTCCGAAGGTCAGCAGGTTCAGTCCGGCCGAGTAGCCCTCCGCCCCTCCGTAGAGCAGGGTGCCGGAGATCGGATACTGGAAGCTCGTCGTTCCCCGGGTGACGGTGTTGTTCGATGCGGCGCCCGGGTCCTCGACCACGCCCCCGTCGGGGTTCACCTCGACCCGGATCCGGTAGGCATCACCCTGCAGGGCGGCCGCGGTCATCCACTCTTCGAAGCTCTGACCGCCGTCCATCGAGCCCGTGATGGAGAACGAGACGTGCTGGATCCCACCCAGCCCACCGCAGGCCGACGACACGTTGGTGGTCTGGGTCGAGATCGTGAATTCCGAGCCCGCGTCGGTGTCCGTCGCGATGTCCCACTGCGCGGCACGAACGGCGACCTGTACCGGGCCGGTGTAGCTGCCGTCCGCGTCGACGATGCAGAGGTCGATCGTGGTGGAGAGGGGATCGGTGGCCGGATAGTAGTTGTAGGCCGGCGACGGCTCCGTGTAGCTGTCGATCGAGACGGTGATGTCGACGGCCGCTGCGGATCCCGGGCAGGCGGTCGCGAGAGCGAGGGCCGCGAGCAGCAGTCGGCTCTCGAGCCCCCGCGGGACACAGGGGCTCGAGGCTCGGCGGTTCCGTGCGAAGCAGGCAACCCTCATCGTCAGGAACGGGGCGTTCGAGACGAGCGAACGATGTTCGGTCTCCCCGCGCTCCGGCGACGCTAGGCCGAACCTCCCCGTCCCGTATCCGATCCCGTCGTCCTCGTTAGGGAGCGCGCGGGCCGTCGCCGCTCGCGCGGCGAGCCGGGATTCCACGGAATCGCCCGTCGGGATTCGGGTTTCGGGGGTTAGGATGGGGGCCGATCGGAGGTCGCCCCGGTTGACCCGGAACGAACATCCCGCTGGCGGGATCCCGCCGGATCCCGGCTTCGTGGGCCGCGTGCGCGAGATCGCTCGGCTCGGCGCGGCCCTCGACGAGGTCATCGCGGGGCGCGGCCAGGCCTGGGTCGTCCAGGGGCCCGGGGGAATCGGCAAGACCCGTCTCGCCACCGAGACCTCCCACCAGGCACGCGCCCGAGGCCTTCGGTGCCTGTTCGCCCAGTGCGAGCCCGTGGGCCACGCTCCGGCGCTGTGGCCATGGATTCAGCTCCTCCGGAGCGCGCTGGAGCCCCTCCCGAACGAGGTGGCGGATGCGCTCCTGGAAGGCGGCGCCGCCGAGTTGGCTCCGCTGCTCCGCCCCGGCAGCACGGAGGCCCTCGCGGTGGGACCGCCGGAGGCCGAGGCGGGGGAGGCGCGC
>JANQSB010000439.1 GCA_028284295.1 Myxococcota bacterium
CGCTCGGCACCTACGGCGGCACGATGCGGGGCGGCAACACCGACTCGACGGTGGTCGTCGCCGATGGACCGATCCACACGCCGCCCATCGTGGCACACGGCTGGTCGGCGATCGTCGTGCACCCCCGCTACTGGGAGGCGCTGCGCGGCAAGCTGCGTCCGGGCGGCGTGGTGGTCTTCGACGCCGGGCTCGCAACCGACGGCCTCGATACCGGTGCGGCCCGGGGCTTCGGCGTCGACGCGACGGCGCTGTCTCGCGAGGCCGGCGCCGCACGCGCGGGATCGCTCGTGCTGCTCGGCGCCTATTGCGGGCTCACGGGCATGGCATCGCTCCAGTCGCTCATGGAGGCCATGCAGGAGGCGGTGCCCCCGTATCGCCACCAGCATCTCGAGTCCAACCGCCAGGCCCTCTCGCTCGGGTTCGCGGCCCTGCCGGCGGGCGCGGCACCGGCGTGGGAGGCTGCTGCATGACGGCCCCGCTCTCGCCGGCGGCGACGGTCTCCAGGGGCACCGTCGTGATCGCCGTAGACCGCTGCAAGGGCTGCGAATTGTGCGTGCCCGCGTGCCCGCCGGCGGTCCTGTCCATGTCCTCGCAGCACAACGCGATCGGGTTCGCATACCCGGAGCTGGCCCCGGGATGCACCGGCTGCGGGGCCTGCCTGCTCGTCTGCCCCGACTTCTGCTTCGAGGTGCACCGCTTCGAGGAGCCCGAGCCCGGGCCCCCTCCGGAGGACCCCGCATGCGCGCCCTGATGGAGGGCTCCGAGGCCATCGCCGAGGCGGCCATCGCCGCCGGCTGCCGCTTCTTCGCCGGCTATCCGATGACCCCCTTCACCGAGCTGCTCGAGTCGTTCGCGAAGCGGCTGCCCGAAGAGGACGGTGCCTGCATCAACGCGGAGAGCGAGATCGAGGCGATCGGAATGGCATGGGGCGCCGCGGCGACCGGCGCCCGCGCGGCGACGGGCTCGACCGGCCAGGGGCTCTCGCTCATGCAGGAGTCGATGTCGGAGATCACGCGAGCGGAGATCCCGATCGTGGTCTTCAACATGGCGCGCGGTCAGGGCGACTACTTCCAGGCCACGCGCGGCGGCGGGCACGGCGACTACCGACACATCGTGCTCGCACCCATCGACGTCACCGAGGCCGTCGATCTCACCCAGCTCGCCTTCCACCTGGCCGACCGCTGGCGTCATCCGGTGCTCGTGTACGGCGACTACCTGCTGGCCCACACCGCCGAGGCGGTGTCCGTGTCGCCGGCGACCTTCGACGAAGCGCTCCCCGAGAAGGACTGGGCGGTCGACGGCAGCCTGGGCGGCAGTGGTCGCTCGCGCAACCTCAACCCCATCGGCATGCAGAAGGGCACCAAGGGAATCGACCCGGACTCCTTCTGGCGCAGGCTGCAGGAGAAGCAGGACGCGATCGAGGCGGCGGAGCAACGCTTCGAGGCCGAGCATGTCGACGGCGCCGAGCTGCTGGTGGTGGCGTTCGGAACCATGGCGCGCTTCGCCCGCTACGTGGTGCGCGAGCTGCGCGAGGAGGGCGTGCCGGTGGGCTACTTCCGTCCCGTCTCCCTGTGGCCCTTCCCGAGTCGGGCCCTGGCGGAAGCGGCCTCGGGCGCCCGCCGCGTGGCCTGCCTGGAGCAGAATGCCGGCCAGATGATCGACGACGTCCGCCTGGCCGTGCTGGGCAGCGCCCCGGTGGTCTCGATCGGGGGGATTTCCACAGACGCGGCGGGCTTCGGGATCGGCCCGCTCCTCGACCCGGCCGTCGTCCGCGAGCGCATCGAGGCCGCGCTCGCGGGGCGCGAGGTCGACGGGGTCCTGGGAGGAGCCATCGCATGAAGATCGACACGTCGTCGCCCCCCGAGCGCGCCGCGCGCAAGACCGGCGACTTCGCCTCGGCACTCCAGCTCACCACGGACCACGACCTGTGCCCGGGCTGCGGCGAGCCCGTCGCCCTGCGCGCGCTGCTCGATGCCGTCGAGTCCCTGGGCCTGGCCCAGCGCGCGATCGGCGTGGTGGGGATCGGCTGCTACACGGCGCTCACCAGTCTGATCGATCTCGATCTCGTCCAGGCGCTGCACGGCCGCGCACCCTCGGTCGCGACCGGCGCCAAGCGCATGCGCCCGGACACCCTGCTCTTCACCCTGCAGGGCGACGGCGACATGGTGAACGAAGGTCTGCAGGAGGTGATCCACACGGCGGCGCGCGGCGAGAACCTGACCTGCGTGCTGCTCAACAACGGGGTCTTCGGCGAGACCGGCGGACACATGACCGCGACCACGGTGCTGGGGCAGCGCACCAAGAACTCGCTCGAAGGGCGCGACGCGAGCTACCACGGGCACCCCATCCTCATCGGTGACCTGCTCGCGCGCCTCGGCGGCACGGGCTACGTGGCGCGGGGCTCGGTGCACGACGCCGCTGGCGTCGCCCGAACCCGGCGCTACTTCGAGCGGGCCTTCGAGAGCCAGATGCGGGGCGAGGGCTTCAGCTTCGTCGAGGTGCTCACCATGTGCCCGACGGGCTGGTTCGTGCCGACCCGGGAGGGACCGGGCTATCTCGACGAGGTGCTGGGGTCGGTGCACGTGACGGGCGAGCTGAAGGTGGACGGTCGACTGGTGGGCGCCTGATCGTGGGTCGGCTCGACGGGAAGGTCGTCGTCGTCACCGGGGCTGCGCGCGGGCAGGGGGAGTCCGAGGCGCGGCTCTTCGTCGAGGAAGGCGCGCGGGTGGTGCTGGGAGACCTGCTCGACGAGGCGGGCGAGGCGGTGGCGGGATCGCTCGGGGACGCGGCCGTCTACCGGCACCACGACGTGTGCGACGAGGGCGACTGGCGTGCCGTCGTCGGGCTGGCCGTCGAGCACTTCGGAGGCATCGACGCACTCG
>JANQSB010000450.1 GCA_028284295.1 Myxococcota bacterium
GGAGCGAGAAGCTGCGGCCTTCGACCACCCGATGGGGTGACACGGCGGCGTTGAAGCGCGTGCGCGGCACGGGGCCCGAGTTCTCGACCTCGTCCTCGGGGTCGCTGCGAAAGAGGCGCGCCAGGCCGGGTGCGGTACGGCGCAGGGTCGAGAAGAATCGGAAGGGATTGCGCGCGTTGTTGATGCCGGTGCGAAGCGAGAGCTCGAGCAGGCTGGGATCGCGCTCGGGGATCCACGGCTCGTCGGGCGGGGGAGGCGCCGCGTTGGGCTCGAGGTCGTGGATGGCCGCCGCCAGCTCGGCACCCGAGACGCCGTCGATGGCGGCATGGTGGATCTTGGTCAGCACCGCGAAGCTGCCCGGGGGCACGCCCTCGACGTTGTCCAGGCCCTCGATCACGTACATCTCCCACAGGGGCTTCGACAGGTCGAGCGGGCGGGCGTGGATGCGCGCGACCTGGATGCAGAGCTGCCGCCAGTCGCCGGGATGGGGCAGGGCGATGTGCCGGACGTGGAACTCGAGGTCGAAGTCGGCGTCCTCGATCCAGTACGGGTGGTCGAGATCGAACGGCACCTGCACCACCTTCTGCCGGAAGCAGCGGGCCAGGTGGAGACGGCTCTCGACGTTTCGGAGTATGGCCTTGAAGGTGACCCGGCCCTCCGGCGCGGTCGACTGGTCGTAGATCGCGAACGAGCCGATGTGCATCGGCGCGTTCTGGGTCTCGACATAGAGAAAGGCAGCGTCCATTCCGCTGAGTTGCTGCACGGTCGGGTCTCCTCGGCTGCCCCCCGTCGGGGATTGTCGCTAGCGTTGGCGGAATGAGCAAATACGCGTTCGACCCGGACTTCGAGAAGCTGCTGCCCCTGCTCCCCACGGAGATCGACTTCTCGAGCCGCGAGGCGGTCCAGGCCGTGCGCGAGGATCGGTCCATGGTGGCGGCACCGCCGCCCGACCGGGGGGACGTCGAGAAGCAGGACCGCGAGGTCCCGGGTCGGAGCGGCGACCCGCCCGTTCCGGTGCGCGTCTATCGGCCCAGGACCGACTCGAGCCGGCCGAGGCCGGCGCTCGTCGAGATCCACGGCGGCGGCTTCATGCTGGGCGACATCGAGATGATGGACCCCTGGTGCCAGCGGGTCGCGGCCGAGGTCGACGCGGTCGTCGTCTCGGTGGAGTACCGCCTGGCACCGGAGCACCCCTTTCCGGCTGCCGTCGAGGACTGCTACGCGGCGCTCGCCTGGACGGCCGCCCAGGCCGGCGAGCTCGACGTGGACGCGGACCGGATCGGCATCGGGGGCCAGAGTGCGGGCGGGGGCCTCGCCGCGGGCACCGCGCTCCTGGCGCGGGACCGGGGCGGCCCGGGGCTGTGCTTCCAGCTGCTCGAGATCCCGGAGCTCGACCATCGACTCGAGACACCTTCGATGCGGGCCTTCACGGATACCCCGCTGTGGAATCTCCCGAACGCGCAGTGGAGCTGGCGCCACTACCTGGGCGGCAGCGGCGATGCCGAGGTGTCTCCCTACGCGTCTCCAGCGATCGCCAAGGACCTGGCGGGCCTTCCTCCCGCCTACGTCTCCACGATGGAGTTCGACCCCCTGCGCGACGAAGGCATCGAATACGCCCTGCGCATGCTGCAGGCCGGGGTGTCCGTCGAGCTGCATTCCTATCCCGGGACCTTCCACGGGTCCGGGCTGCTGCCCCATGCGGATGCGTCGCGTCGCAATCTGGATGAGGTGATCGCGGTGCTGCGCCGCCGCCCCCGGAGGGAGTCATGACCGTCCCGTTCTGGTGTCTCTTCGTCGGCTGCCTGCTGCCCTTCGTCTGGGCGTTCTCGCGGATTCCCTTCCTCGGCGAGCTGGGCGGCCCGGACAACAAGGAGCCCCGCGCCCAGGCGGCCCGGCTGACCGGCAAGGGAGGGCGGATCGTGGCCGCCCAGGCCAACGCCTGGGAGGCGCTGGCGATCTTCGCTCCCGCCGTCCTGGTCAACCATCTCGTCGGTGCCAGCCCGGGCTCGGCGACGGTCCTGAGCGTGCTGTGGGTCGTCGCCCGGGTGCTGCACGGCGTCTTCTACACGACCGACCTCGACAAGGGGCGGAGCGCGGCCTTCCTGGTGGGGCTGGGCTGCACGATCGGCCTCTTCGTCGAGGCCGCGCGCGCCTGAGCGACGCCCTTGGCGCTGAAGATCGTCGAGGCCCATCTGCCGCCGGACGTCGCCGAGGAGGCGGCGTCGGCCCTCGACGATCTGTGTCAGGAGTGCTGGACCCAGGCGGGCGGCCGCTTCGGGGCGATCGTCTCCTACGTGATCGGCACGGATCGGACGGGCCGCGCCCTCGACCGTCTGCACGACCGCTACGCGAGCCGCGGAGGCCTGCTGGTGCTGGTGCGGCCACTGGACGCGGTGCTGCCGCGTCCCCTGGCTTCCGAGCGCGAGTCGCGCAGTCAGGCTCGGTCCGCTGCCGCGGTCAGCCGGGAGGAGGTCTACGCGGGGATCGCGGATACGGCCCGCCTGGACGGTGTGTTCGTCGCCCTGGTGCTGGCCGCCACCGTCGTCGCCGGAATCGGCCTGGCGAAGGACAACACCGCGGCGGTGATCGGCGCCATGGTGGTGGCGCCGCTGCTCGGTCCGATGATGGCGCTGGCCCTCGGTCTGGTGCTCGGCGATGTGCCCTTGGTGCGGCGCGCCCTGCGAACCGGCGGGATCGGTCTGGCCCTGGCGCTGGTGGCGTCCCTGCTGCTGGGCCTCGCGCTCGGGGCCGATCCCGAGATCCGCGAGCTGGCTGCGCGTGCGCGGGTCAGTGAGTGGGACCTGCTCCTCGCGCTGGCTGCCGGCTGCGCGGGCGCGCTCTCCTATACCACGGGCGTCCCCAGCTATCTGACCGGCGTCATGGTGGCGGTGGCGCTGCTTCCCCCGACGGTGGCCATCGGGCTGCTGGCCGCCGCCGGGAGCATCGAGGGGGCCCTCGCGGCCTTTCTGCTGATGGGCAGCAACGTCACGGCCATCACCCTCGCGGCCATGCTCACCTTCCTGCTGCGCGGCATGCGTCCCCGCAACTGGTGGCAGGAGGAGCGGGCGCGGCGCTCGGCATGGACCGCCATCGGAATCTTCGCCGCCCTGCTCCTGGTGCTCGGCGTCCTGATCGGGCTCTCCCAGAGCCCCGTCCAGCCCTGATCCGGCATTCGGATCAGGGCGCGACCCCGATGCGCGACGCGCAGTGGGCGATGGAAGGCTCCGCGCGGCGGTCTGGGGCTACCGACCTAGGAGCCTGCAGTCCGTTCAGGCCTTCCCGGGGCCCGGGGAGATCCGCTCAGGATTGCGGCAGCTTGCGCAGGATGATCTCGGTGCGGCGGTTCCGGGCGCGCCCCTTGCCGTCGTCGTTCGATGCGATGGGTGCGAACGGGCCCCGCGAGACCGCGCGCAGTCGCTCTGGCGCGACGCCCGACTCGCTGAGCACCCGCACCACGACGGCGGCGCGCGCTCCCGCCAGCTCCCAGTTGGTCGGGAAGCGCGCTCGCAGACCCTTGCCGATCCCCACGTTGTCGGTGTGCCCCTCCACGAAGATGATCGACTCCTCGCTCTGGAGCTGCGCGGCGACCCGGCCGACCAGGTCGCGCCCGGCATCGTTCAGGTCGACGGCGCCGGAGGGAAAGAGCAGCTCGTCGGACACGTTCAGTCGCACGCCGTCGACGATCTTCTGGATCTCGATCTGACCGCTGGCGAGCTCCGAGCGCAGCTCCGACACCAGCTGGTCGTGGGTCTGACCGAGTGACTCGACCTCCTTCTGCTTCACGGCGAGGCGGTCCTCGAGAGCCGCGACCTGCGTCCGGAGCCCGGCGACCTGCTGCTCGAGCTGGCCCTTCTCCTTCTGCAGGGCATCGTGCTGCGCCTGCAACGCGTCGTAGGTGCCGCTGGTGACGCAGCCCGTGCCGACGGCGGCGAGGAGCGCGGCACCGAGTGCGATTCGCAGGAGCTTGGTGACCCGGACTTCCTTCTGGACGTGGCCGAACATGATCCCTCCTTGCAGTCCGCTTCCACCCGAGCGGGCCGCGTTTCGTTGCGAGGATAGAGCGGTGTCGTGCGGTCGGCTGCCCGATCAGCGGGAGCGCGGGCCGTAGCCCTCGGGATGTTCGTGGTGCCAGCGCCACGCCGTCTCGATCGTGCTCTCGATGGCGGTGTAGCGCGGCTCCCAGCCCAGCTGGCTGCGGAGCTTGCTGGGGTCGGCGACCAGGGCCGGCGGGTCGCCGGCCCGGCGGCCCGTGACCTCGTATGCGATGGACTTCCCGACCACCTGCTCGCAGGCCTTCAGGATCTCCATCACGCTGCAGCCGGTGCCGGTGCCGACGTTGAAGACCTCCGCGGTCTCCGGCGTGGTCGCGTCGATGGCGAGCCGATGGGCCGAGGCCAGGTCGTCGACGTGGACGTAGTCGCGGATGCAGGTCCCGTCCTCGGTGTCGTAGTCGTCGCCAAAGACCATCAGCTTGTCGCGCTGGCCCAGCGGCACCTGCAGGACGATCGGGATCAGGTGCGTCTCCGGGTCGTGGTACTCGCCGAAGCGCCCGTCCGGCGCGGCGCCCGCCGCGTTGAAGTAGCGGAGCAGGGTGAAGCCCAGGCCGTAGCCCCGGGCGAAGTCGCGGATCATCCACTCGACGATCAGCTTGCTGCGCGCGTAGGGGCTCTGGGGATCGGCCGGTGCGCTCTCGTTCATCGGGCAGCTCGGTGCCTCTCCGTAGGTCGAGCAGCTGCTCGAGAAGAGCATCCGGCGGACGCCCGCTTCCCGCATGGCCTTCAGCACGCTGAGGCTGCCGTGCACGTTGTTGCTGTAGTACTTCTCCGGGTCTTCGACCGATTCGCCGACCGCAGCGAAGGCGGCGAAGTGCATCACGGCCTCCGCGCCGAATTCCTTCAGGGTCCGACAGAGGAGCGCCGTGTCCGCGATGTCGCCGACCACCAGCTTCGCGCCGTCGACCGCCTTCGCGTGGCCTTCGAACAGGTTGTCGTAGGCCACTACCTCGTGACCCTCGGCCACCAGGTGTCGCAGGCAGGCGCTGCCCACGTATCCGGCTCCGCCGGTGATCAGGATCTTCACGCGCGATCGCTCCCTTCTTCTGTCCCGGGCTGGCCCAGGATCCACTCGGATGCGGCTTCCAGGTCGTCGGCGCAGTGATCGTAACAGTCACCGCGGCCGGCGAATCGTTCCCCCTGACCGCTCCTCACCAGGACGACGGCCCGGCAGCCGGCGTTCCTCCCGGCCAGCAGGTCCCGGAGCTGGTCCCCGACCATGTAGCTCCGGCGCAGATCGAGATCGTGGTCGCGGGCGGCCCGAAGCAGCATGCCCGGTCCGGGCTTGCGGTCGGGATGCTCGACGATGCCCGGGTCGTCCTGCGCGGGAGCATGGGGACAGGAGTAGATCCCGTCGAGCTCGGTACCGCCCGCGTCCAGCTGCCGCCGCAGCTCGAGGTGGACCGCCGCCAGTCCGGCGTCGTCGAGCAGCCCGCGTCCGATGGCGGACTGGTTGGTGACCAGGACGCACGCATAGCCGCGCTCGCGCAGCCGCCGGAGGGCCCGTGCGGCGCCGGGGAGGAGGGCCACCGCGGCCGGGTCGGTCAGGTAGCCCACCTCCCGGATCAGGGTACCGTCGCGGTCGAGGAAGACGGCGGGTCTCATCCGCCCTCCTGCACCGCGAGGGGCGACAAGAGACCCGTGACGTTACGCTTCGGCCCCGGAATGGGCCCATGAGCGACTTTCGCACCTTCGTCCGCGGCTACTACGAGAAGTTCGCCGAGATCCAGCGGAGCTTCGACAAGTCCGGTCTCGAGGCGATCCTCGGGGTTCTGCTCGGCGTGGCCGAAGCCGACGGAACCCTGTGGGTGGCCGGAAACGGCGGCAGCGCCTCCATCTCCGACCACAGCGCCTGCGACCTGAGCAAGGGCGGGCACCCCGACGCGCGTTCGCCGCTGCGGTCCATCTCGCTGGCCTCCAACGCCGCCATGCTCACGGCCATCGCCAACGACCTGTCCTTCGACCAGATCTTCTGCAAGCAGCTCGAGTACTGTCTGCGGCCCGGGGATGCGGTGCTGCTGGTCAGCGCCAGTGGCGACTCCGAGAACGTGGTCGAGGCCTGCCGCTACGCGAAGCAGCGGGGCGTGCCGACGATCGCCTTCGTCGGCTTCAAGGGCGGGCGGCTGAAGGCGTTGGCCGATCACGTGGTCCACGTCGAGGTCGAGAACTACGGCATGGTCGAGGACACGCACCAGAGCCTGATGCACGTGTTCAGCCAGTACCTCGCCGCCCGGGAAGAGCGGCTCAGGAGCTGACCGGATCGCCTCGGGGTCTCTCCAGGGGCCAGCTCTCGCGCAAGGCGGGAACCAGCTCGCGCTCCATCGCCTGCAGTCTTCCACGTGCCGAGCCCTCGTCTCCCGCGATGACCGGGGTGCTGAGGCGAACGAGCGCACCGTCCGCGCGCCCGCTCGCGATGCGACCCACGATGCGGTCCCAGGCGTGATCGAATCCGCCCAGCAGCATCGGGCTGCGCTGGGACTGATACCAGAAGTGGACGAGGCGGCGCTCGTTCCCCTGCTCGATGGTGAGCTCGTTCAGGGAGGCGGCGGGAAGCGAGGCGGACGGGATCGTGCGGGTCGCCGTGATCGTCCAGCCGTTGCTCGGATAGCAGGCCTCCGGCGTGTGTTCCGGGCGACCGCCGCGCTCGGTTCCGTAGTAGCCGAGATAGAGCCAGACGAGGTCGCCCATCGGGTGCCGGTAGCTGCGCTGGACGTTGAGGTCGGCGTCGAGCATCTCCTCCACGCCGCTCGCGATCGGCACCTCCTCCGAGCGCCAGTCTCCGAGTCGGGTCGGGAGCTGGGTCAGCCGGCTGATCTCGATCTCCAGGGTCGGGCGCGTCCACAGCATCCAGGAGGCGATACCGAGGACGACGAGCGCCCCGAGCAACAGCGCCGACTGCACGCGCTCGCTCATCGGGCGTCGGGCCCCGTGCGCGAGCCCCGGCCGTGGACCCACCACAGGACTGCGAGTGTGGGCAGCATCCAGCCCAGAGCCGCGGGCAGGGAGGTGGCCAGCTCGTCCGAGCCGACCTCGGCGAGGCCGATGGCCAGGCCCGTGGCGAGCAGCTGCACGGGCAGTGCGAGTCCCAGCGCGAGCGCCAGCCACGCGGCCCGCTGTCGGATGCCGCTGCCGCGCATCACCCCCGCATACCACGCCAGGCCGGTCAGACACGCCGCGACGACGCCGCCTCCCTGGTCGGGTGTGATCGTCAGCGCGGTGGTCCCGCTCGTGAACTGCTTCCCTTCGATCAGCCAGGGCCCGATCACCGGGGAGAGCCCCGTCGCTGCGACCCGATAGATCTCGGCGGCCAGCTCGGCTCCTCCCAGCCCGCGCAGGACGCGGAAGGGGACGGCCACGATCCAGAGTCCCACCGCGGCCCGCGCCAGGCCTCCGGTGCCCAGATGAAGGCAGGCGCCGATCAGCGCGATGGGCAGCAGCGGGCGGGCGGCCCACAGCGTCGATGCGAGGGCCGCGGTGATCTGGCCGGCCAGCACCAGCGCGATCAGCGCCGCGCCCAGCGCTCGCCGCCGGGGTACCCGATGTCCCCGGATCGCCAGGACGAAGAGGCCGACGAAGACGGCGCTGTAGCGCGACCAGGGGTCGGCGACCCAGTGCGCGAGCCCGTCCACGATCAGGGGTCCCAGGGCGAAGAGCGTGGCACCCCAGACGGCCCAGCCCTGCAGGCGCGAGCCCTGCGTCCGGGCCGACGGCTCCACGCTTCGCTCGTCCAATGGGCTCACCGGTCTGGTGGCCCAGGGCGGGGTCGAACCGCCGACACCGCGATTTTCAGTCGCGTGCTCTACCAACTGAGCTACCGGGCCACGGGGGCGGGACCTTAGCCGCTCGCGGGTCGGCCGGCTACCGGCCCGGTCCGCGTCGCGGTGGCCTCACGGATCTCGATGCGTTCGATGACGACGCTCTCGATCGGTCGGTTCTTCGGGCCCCAGCGGCCGTGCTCATCCGTCTCCACCGAGGCGATCTGGTCGAGCACGTCCAGGCCCGAGACCACGCGGCCGAAGGCGGCGTGCTTGCCGTCGAGATGTCGTGCGTCGGCGTGCACGATGAAGAACTGCGAGCCGGCGGTGTTCGGTCGGCCCATGTTCGCCATCGATACCACGCCGCGCGCGTGGGGCGCGAAGTTGAACTCGTCTTCGATCGTGTAGCCCGGCCCTCCGTCGCCGTCGTCCTTCGGGTCGTCGTCGCGGGTGTTCGGGTCGCCTCCCTGGATCATGAAGCCCGGGATCACGCGATGGAAGGTCGTGCCGTCATAGAAGCCCTCGCGCGCGAGCTTCGCGAAGTTCTCGACGGTGGCCGGAGCCACCTCGGGGTAGAGGGCGAGCTCGATGGTCCCGCGGTCGAGAACGTGGATCCGCGCGTGCACGGGGGCCTCCGCGGGCCACTCGAAGATCTCGGGCTCGACGGCACGGCGCGTCTCGACCTTGTCGCCGCAACCGGGGGCCGCGAGGGCCAGCAGGGTGAGCCCGGCGGCGAGGCCGGTGGCGAGGCGGGCGGGGTTCATGCGAGCTCCTGTGTCGGTCGGTGTCGGTCGGCGCGCTTCCCGCAGAGCCGGGCCGGGCCGGAAGGGCGAGGCGCTGTGGTAGCGTGAGATTCGATGCCGGGTGCTACTCCCTATCGGTCGCTCCGCGGCTCCATTCGAGTCCGATCTGTAGCCGGCCTGGTTGTCGCCGTCTCGTGCGTCGCTTTCGCCACGCGGCTGGCCGGTGCCGCCTCCCCGGCGCCGATCCCGGGCGCCCGGGGCATGGTGGTGAGCTCCCAGGCCGACGCGACGCGTGCCGGTGTGGCCATGCTCGAATCCGGTGGAAACGCGGTCGATGCGGCGGTCGCGACGGCCTTCGCGATCGGCGTCACGCAACCCTTCTCGACCGGGATCGGGGGCGGCGCCTTCATCCTGATCCGGACCGCCGAGGGCCAGGTGGTGGCCATCGATGCGCGGGAGACCGCGCCGGCCGCTGCCACCCCGGACATGTACACCCGCGACGGCGTCGCCCCCGATGCCTCGGTGCGGGGCGCCCTGGCGGTCGCGACCCCGGGCCTGGTCGCGGGTCTCGACGAGGTGCTGCGCCGCTTCGGCACCATGCCCCTGGACGAGGTGATGCAGCCGGCGATCGCGCTGGCGGACGCCGGCTTCGAGGTGGGTCCCTACAACGTCCGGCTGATGCGCTGGATGCGAGAGCGTC
>JANQSB010000451.1 GCA_028284295.1 Myxococcota bacterium
GACGGGCCGGGCTCGCGACGGCCCTGAGGACGGCCGCGCGCTCGACCCAAGCGACCACCTGGATCCGCGGCGTCGGCTACCACGAGTCGGTCGCGGGAGAGCTGGACGCGCAGCTGCTCGAGGACATGGCCCCCGGGCATCCGCTTCGGGTGCAGCATCGCAGCGGAGCCCTTTGGGTCCTGAACCAGACGGCCCTGCGCGCACTCGGTCTCGATGGATCGCGACCCGACGACGAGCCGCCCGGGCTGGAACGCGACGAGCGGGGGCGTCCGACGGGACGGATCTATCGCGCGGACGCCTGGCTCCGCTCGCGGATGGAAGCCCCCGCCCCGCCACCTCTGTCCCGGGTGGGGCGGCTGCTCGCGCGCTTCGGTGTCACCGGCGTCACCGACGCGACGCCCCACAACGAGGCAGCCGAGCTCGAGCTGCTGTGCGGAGCCGTCGACGAAGGCGCCCTGCCCCTGACCATCGACGTGATGGGACGCCCTGCACTCCCGCTCCCGCACCAGCCCGGCGTGCGACGCCATGCCGTCAAGTGGGTCCTCTCGGAGGCGGTCTCGCTCGACCTCGAGGCGACGGCGACTGTCTTCGCCCGGGCTCACGCCGCGTCCCGACCGGTCGCCGTGCACTGCGTCACCCGGGCCGAGCTGGCGACCGCCGTGGCAGCCTTTCGCGTCGCGGGGCCGCTCCCGGGCGACCGCGTCGAGCACGCCTCGGTGGCCCCTCCCGATCTGTGCGAGGCTCTCGCTGCCCTCGGCATCACCGTCGTCACCCAGCCCAACTTCGTGCGCGAGCGGGGAGACGCCTACCGCCGGGAGGTCGAGCCGGACGATCGGGACTGGCTCTACCGTTGCCAGGGGCTGATCGACGCCGGCGTCCCACTCGGCGGCGGCACCGACGCTCCCTTCGGAGAGCCGGACCCGTGGCTGGCCATGCAGGCGGCCGTGGATCGCCGGACCCGGGGAGGCGACTGCCTGGGCCCGGACGAGCGACTCTCTCCCGAGCGCGCACTGGCGCTCTTCACCTCCCCGCCCGATGCGCCCGGAGCCGCACCGCGACGGATCGAGGTCGGCGCCCGCGCCGACCTGTGCCTGCTGGCCGACCCCTGGGCCCGGGCCCGCGACGCGCTCGACTCGTCCCGGGTGCGAGCCACCTTCGCGGGTGGGCGCTGCAGCTTCGGGGAAGGCAGCTGGGGCTGAGCGCTCAGGCCCGGACGCCGAAGCGGTTGCCGCTCTCGTAGCGCCGCAGGCCCGCGCGGAACACCCAGATGGCGAGACCGGCGTAGAGCGCCGCGCCACCGACCGCCGCCGCCAGGCCGCTCCAGGCGAAGTCGCGCAGCAGCTCCACCGGCAGGTACCCGATGAAGCCCGCCGGAAGCAGGGTGAAGAGGAGCAGCTTCAAGGCACCGTCGAAGAGGCTGCGGGGATAGGTGCTGAAGGTGATCAGGAAGTCCCACAGCTGGCGGGCCACGGCCTCGATCCGCCCCAGCCAGAACGCCGAGCTGTGGATGACGATGGCCGAGGCGGTGAAGACCGTCGCACTGCACAGCACCCCCAACACCACGAGCGGGAGCTTCTCGAGGTCCACGCGACCCGAGAGCAGCAGGAAGCCGAGTCCGCTGAAGATGTCTCCCCAGCCCGAGGCGAAGCTTCGCGACGCGGTCACGTGCAGCAGCGGGCTCTTCGGCTGGGTGAGGAAGCCGTCGAGGTCCCCGTCCACGACCACGCGGGACAGATCCCGGATCCCGCCCGCGAAGACCACCGAGAGCCCGAAGCCCGTGGCCACCAGCCCGAAGAGCGCCGCCACGTCGCCGACCCGCCAGCCCCGCACCTCCTGGAAGCGATCGAAGAAGATCCACCAGAACGCGAAGAAGAGGACGTTGTTGGCCACCATGAAGGCGGCCTGGAGCCAGAACGCGCCGCGCAACGCGAAGGACGACTTCAGGTTGATCGAGACCAGCGCCAGCAGAAAGCGTCCGGTCGCGCCGAGCGATCTTCGATCGGGGCCCATCTTCAACCTCCGTTCACGTCGAGGGCACGCAGGGCCCGACCGTAGACCCAGGCGAGCAGTGCGGTGGCGAGGGCACCCCAGAAGAGGAGCCGGGCGCCGACCCACAGCGCGACCTCGGGCTGCCAGCCGAACGCCATGCGACCGGGGCCGTGCATGATGGCCGAGAACGGCGTCCACAGGGCCAGCTCCCGGAGCCAGTCGGGGTACACCTCGAGCGGCAGGAGCAGCCCGCCCAGGATGAACGCGCACTTCTGCCAGATCCAGTAGACGGGAGAGCAGTCCTGCAGCCACACGGCGCACAGCCCGATCGTCGCGTGGAAGCAGATCGCGACCCAGCCGGCGAGCAGACCGAGCGGCAGGGCCAGCAGCAGCCCACGCGGGTCCTCGGGCAGCCCTCCCACCATCCATCCGGCGAAGACACAGCCCGCGACTCCCAGGGTGCCCGCACGCAGCAGCAGGTCGCCGGCGCTCTCCGACAGCCGCCCTCCCAGGTAGGACAGCGGTCGCGGCAGCCGGTAGGCGATGTCGCCCCGCCGGACATCCGACTCGATGCGCAGGTGGACCAGCGGCAGGGAGAGCATCACCCATTCGGTCACCGCCAGATACCAGAGCAGCTCGCGCGCCGACGCCCCGGGCAGGGCACCCTTGTCGATCACGACCGCCCAGAGCTTCGAGAAGATCAGCAGGATGACGCCGTAGAAGCCCAGCCGGGCGAGCAGCGCGCCGCGGTCCGCGAGCCCCTGACGCACCGCGATCGCGACCATGCCGACGTACTTGCCCGCCTCGCGTTGCCAGGTCCGGACCGTTCCGGGCCTGGCCCGGGTCAGTGCACCGGCCATGCCGCCTCCCCGGGCTCGGAGCGGCCCTCGGCACGCGCGTAGATGGCGGCCACGATCTCCTCCATGGGCGGATCTTCGATGGACAGGTCGTCGAGGCCGGTCTGCTGCAGCAGTGCCTGGACGACCTGCTCGACGCTGTTGGCGCGGAGGTCGACCTCGAGCTCGCAGCAGTGGGGACGCTGACTCACGACACGCACCCCCGGCAGGTCGAGCCGCACCCGGTCCGCGGCGCTGTGTACCGTCACGCGCTTCCGCTCGATGAAGCCGGCGCGCAGGGCGGCCGTGGGCCGATCCAGCAACACGCGACCCCGGTGGATGACGACGACCCGGTCGCAGACCCGCTCCATGTCGCCGGTGTCGTGGGAGGTGAAGAGCAGGGTCCGGCCCTCCCGCTCGCTCTGCTCGCGGATCAGGTCCCGGATGACGGCCTTGGCGGTGACGTCGAGGCCGATCGTCGGCTCGTCGAGGAACAGGATCTCCGGGCCGTGGAGCAGGCTGCCCACCACCTCGCAGCGCATCCGCTGGCCCAGGGAGAGCTGACGGACCGGCGTGGCGAGCAGGTCCCCGATTCCGAAGAGCTCCACGTAGGCGTCCTGTCGACGTCGGTGCACCACGGGGTCCTGCTCGTAGATCCGCCCCAGCAGCTCGAAGGTGTCCGCAGCGGGCAGGTGGTACCACAGCTGGCTCCGCTGCCCGAAGACCGCGCCGATCCGGAAGCCCAGCGCCCGTCGCTCCCGCCACGGAACGTGCCCCAGGACGCGAACCTCCCCGGAGTCGGGATGGAGGATCCCCGACAGGAGCTTGATGGTGGTGGACTTTCCGGCCCCGTTGGGGCCCACGAAGGCCACCCGCTCGCCGGGCTCGACCCGGAAGCTCAGGCCGTCCACGGCCGGCACCTCGCGGACCTTGCTGCGGAAGAGCCCGCGAACGGCACCGCGGAGCCCCTCCTCTCGCTCCTTCACGCGGAAGCGCTTGTACAGGTCTTCGACCTCGATGGCGGCACTCATGGCCTGGCTCCTTCCCGGGGCGGGCTCGCGACCCGGCCCCAGAAACCCGAAAGGCCCTTCCGGCGTTTGCCGGAAGGGCCTTTCGGGGACGGGGTTTCGTGCTTCCGGCTACACGGATGGATTCCCGGCGATCATCGCGCCCATCAGGGAGACGAGGACACAAAGGACGGGACTCGTCTGGCGCTGACCACGCGAGCACGAGCCGCCGCCCCACACCGGGGTCGGCGAGGTCGCGGAGCGCTGGAGAAGCGGTGCTCCGAAGGCTGTATCCCGTGCGTGCATGACCGGCATCATTTCCCGGGCATCGACCGTTGTCAAGCCGACCTTGAGGAGCGGCCAGCAAATCACTCCTCGGAGCGTCGAAGTCTTGAACCCGACCCGGCGAGGTGTCACAGTGGGCCGGTCCTCCTGCGGCCCTCTTTCATCGCCTCACGAGCTGGGACGTACCGAATCGAATGCCCCCCGCCCTCCTCCGCCGAGGCTCCCGCCTCGGCAAGTACGCCCTCGAGAAGAAGCTCGGCAGCGGTAGCTTCGCGACCGTCTGGAAGGCTCGCGATACGGTCGAGAACCGTCGCGTCGCCCTCAAGGTGGCGCATCCCGATGTGATCGCGGAGTGGGGACAGACCGCCGTCGAGCACGAGGCGCGCATCGCCAGCCGCCTCGATCACCCCAACATCGTGGCCGTCCGCAACGCCGACTGGGTCGGCGGGCACTTCGTGATGGCGACCGATCTGGCCGAGAAGTGCCTCGCGGAGGCCCCGGGGATCCGTCGTTCGGGCCCGCTGGCCCTGCGCGTCATCCGGGACGTCACCGCCGGGCTCGCCTACGCGCACTCGCGCAACGTGCTCCACCGGGACGTGAAGCCGGAGAACATCCTGCTGTTCGCCGACAAGCACGCCGCGCTGACCGACTTCGGGGTGTCGCGCTTCGCCCGCAGCGCGACCGCCAGCTACACGGAGGCCGGCACCCTGGGCTACATGGCTCCCGAGCAGGCCTACGGGCGCCCCAGGCTCAGCTCCGACGTCTTCTCCCTGGGCCTGATCGCCTACCAGCTCATCGCCGGAGTGCTGCCGACCTGGCCCTTCGAGTGGCCTCCCCGCAACATCGACCGCTTCCGCGAGCGCGTCCCCGGGCCCGTCCAGCCCGTCCTGCGAAAGGCGGCGGAGTTCGAGCCGCAGCGCCGCTACGCGGACGCCATCGCCCTGCACCGGGCGCTCGAGAACGCCTTCCGTCAGGCCGAGCCGGCCCGGTCACGCCGGCCTGCCCGACGGCGGCGGACCGCCACCCCGACCTCGGCGCTCGACCTCGAAGCCAAGCAGTTCAAGCGACGGCACGGCGTCGCCCTGGGCCTCCGCTACAGCTGCCACCGCTGCGACGGCCCCCTCTCCGAGGCGATGCTCCACTGTCCCTGGTGCGGATCCGGGGACAACTCGCTGCGGGACGTCACCAGCTATCCCCTGTACTGCCCTCACTGCGAGCGCGGAGTCCTGCCCGAGTGGACCTGCTGCCCCTGGTGCTACCCCGGCCGCTTCGAAGGAAACGGCAAGGCACCCCGCCCCGACCCGCGGGCGGAGCGCGACTGCACGCGAAAGGGCTGCCCGGGCGAGCTCCAGCCCTTCATGCGCTACTGCCCCTGCTGCAAGCAGAAGCCCAAGCGGCTGTGGTCCCACACCCACCTGCGCGACCGCTGTCCCCGCTGCCGCTGGCCGGTCTCGCGCAGCCACTGGCGCTACTGCCCCTGGTGCGGTCGCCGCGAGCCCCGGGCCGGGACCTTCGCCGCCAGCCAGCGCTGAAGGAGCGGCGGCGCCCGCCGATTCAGCGGCGGCGGTAGAGCACGAAGGTGAGGTCGTCCGGCTTGGAGGGCTGGCCTTCGCGGGGCTCGTCCATGCGCCGCGCCGCGTCCCGGGCCAGGGTCGCCGCCGCCGCCTGCAGCGGACCGCAGCGGATGACCTCGATGATCTCGGCCTGGTGGAGATTGTCGAAGACCCCGTCCGTGGCGAGCAGCACCGTGTCGTAGCGATGGATCTCCAGGCGGCTCCCGACCTCGATCCGCATCTCGGCGGTTCCCACCAGGTTCGAGACCAGGTGACGCTCGTCGTGGTGGATGGCCTCCTCCCCGTCGAGCATGCCCGCCTCCACCGCGTAGCCCACGGGCGAATGGGAGATGGTCTGCAGGCGCACCCGCCCACGCTGACCCACCACCAGGATCTCGGAATCGCCGACGTGATAGGGCCGGAGCCCGTCGGGCCCGATCTCCACCACCGCCAGGGTGGTTCCGGCCCCGACGCCCAGATCGAGCACCCGTCCGTTCGCCTCCTCGGCCCCGTCGAGGATGGCCGCGCGCACGCCCTCCTTCGGGTCGACGGCGAGCTTCGCTCCCACGCTCTCCACCACGATGCGGGACGCACTGGCGCCACCGGCCTGGCCACCGACGCCGTCGGCCACCACGAGCACCCCGCCGTCCCGCAGTTCGAAGCAGCCCGCCGCGTCCTGGTTGGCGGTCGCCCCGGGGCAGCGCCTCGAGTACACCCAGGCCTCGCCCGCTGGAAGCGCGATCCGCTCGGGCTCGCTCAGGTCCGCATCGGTCCAGGTGGGGCTCAAGGGTGCGCCTACTTGAAGCGCACCCGGGAGCCGACGTGGACGTTCTGGGCCTGCTCGACCGCCGGAATCCCCTGGCCCTTCGCGCAGCGACCCACCGCGTTGCAATGGTCCACGACGACGGCGACTGCCGCGTCCGGGAAGACGCTGACGACCACGAACTTCGCCAGGTAGCGGTCCACGCGCGCGTAGCGGTCGGGCTCGACCACGAAGCCCACGAAGCCGCGTTCGACCTGCTTCTCGCTGCCACTGTCGAGTGTGAGCTTGACCTCGCTTCCGCGCAGGCTCACCTCGCGCACGACCACCTCGTGCGCATCCATGACGCCGGGGTCGATGAAGGGCCGGCTCGCGGCCGACGCCATCCGATCGAAGTCGCGCCGCACCACGGCGCCCCGGGAGACCCCGATGCTCGCGCTGCCGCTCGTCACCACCATCCGCGAATACGGGTCGACGATGCGATAGTCGACCTCCATCCGACCGCTGCCCTGGGCGTCGAGCCGGACGGCGGTCACGTAGCTCTCGAGGACCCCGTCGACCATGCCTTCGAGACTCGCGTAGACGTCTCCGCGCAGGGACGGATCGACGGACTCGAGGGTCGTCTGGAGCGCCGGCGGCGAAGACGAGACGGCCGGCGGCGGGGACGAGACGGCCGGCAGCTCCGGGCTCGTGAGGGCGCGCGCGTCGTAGAGCGAGAAGCGATCCCGCGACTGCAGGGCCGTCAGGAGCACGTCGGCGGCCGCGTCGGTCAGACCGGAGGCCTTGCCGGTGCGGTCGACGAAGGGACGCACGGCCACCCGGTAGCGTTGGGAGCGCGGAGTCAGATAGGAGGGCGGCGCCACCAGCTCGGCCATGGGCGGCTGGGCCTCCGGGATCTCGAGCGTGTGGCCGACGCTCTTGCAGCCCGCGAGCGGCTGCAGCGCCAGCAGCAGAGCCAGCGCGAGGGGCCCGGCGCATCGCGACCGGCTCATCTTCGCAGCTCCGCGGTGGTCCGACCGGGTCCCACGATGCCCAGGCGCCGCGCCGCGTAGCTCGCCGCCTCCGGGTGGTGGGGACTGTGGCGTGCGAGGGTCCAATGCAGGGTGGCGTGATCGGGCTCACCGACCAGCTCGTACGCGTAGCCGCACCAGACGTTCACGTCCGCATCGAGTCGACCGACCCGCATGCCGAGCTCGCGGGCCTTGCTGCAGTCCTCGCGCCAGGCTCCGTCGGCGCGAACCGCGTCGTTGCGTGCGAGCACCGCGAGCTGCACCCGGTGGAATCGCCGCGACCACTCGCGGCCGGGCTCCGGGAAGGTCTCCAGGATCTCGGGCACGTCGGATCGCCCCACCTCCTCGGCCACGCGGGACGCGAGCTCGAAGTAGGGCTCGAGGTGGTCGGTTCCGCAGTCTCCGGCCTCGAGCTCCCGCCGCAGCGCCGAGATGGCCTGGGCGCGATACAGGACCAGCATGCCCTGGGAGAGCGCCAGTCCGGAGATCCGCGGTCGGTGCGGGTTGAGGGCATGGCCACTCCGGAGGGTCTGGAAGGCCGTGTACTCGCGCGCCAGCTCTGCGGCCAGCGCCCAGGTCGCCGAGATGTTGGTGTCGATCGGCAGCTCGTCGGGCACGCGCTCGAAGAGGCCGACGTCCGCGCGGACACAGCGGGCGGCATCCCAGGGGCAGCCGGCCTGGAGCGGCTCGACCACCTCCCACTCCTCGATGCAGGCGAGCTCGGACTCCTCGGTCAGTGGCGAGGTGCGCTTCGAGACGGCCCGATCCACGTACGCGGCCCAGCACTCCACCGCGCTGGGGTCCGGGGTGCTCGGGAGGGCCGCACACGGCGCCCCCTGGTCCCCGTCCTCGAAGCGGACGTGGAGCTCGGGCGCGGGCAGCAGCGCCCGCCAATCTCCCCCATCGGCGGCGACGGGCGAGACCGCAGCGATCGGAGCCGCCAGGATCAGGGCCGCCGCGAGTGCCCGCGACCGCTGCAATGCCGGAACCAGCCTCATCGTTCCCCCCCAAGAACGAAAAGCGTCGGCCGCAGAACGTATCACAGACCCCGCGAGAGTCGGAATCAGGAGCCCTCCCGGGGCTCCCTTCGCGACAGCATGCGGCCTCGAACCTCCTCGAAATCCACCGTGATGAAGATCGCCTCGGCATCGGCGGTGAGGGTGCTTCCAGCGAGGCAGCGTGCGCGAGCCGTGACCCGCCGGCCGCGATCTTCATGGACCCAGGCCTCCAGGCGAAGCTCCTCGTCGATCGGCGTCACGTGCCGGTAGCGCACCCTCAGGGAGGCCGTGACCCCGGCCTTGGCGATCTGCTGCTGGGTCTGGCCGAGCAGATCGTCGAACAGCGCGGCCACCCAGCCCCCGTGGACGCCGTGGGGCGGACCCTCGTAGGCGGCTCCCAGGACGGCGCGCGCACACAGCACACGGCGACCGTCGTCCCGCTCTTCCCAGCCCGTCGCCACCAGGGGCGGGGCGATCGGATTGAGCTGCCCGCGGATCGGACTCTGGGTGAGGTAGGAGCGGCGCGCGTCGGCATTC
>JANQSB010000455.1 GCA_028284295.1 Myxococcota bacterium
GCGGAAGGCACGGCCGAGGCCGAGGAAGGCGACGGCTCGCGCGAGGAGGGTCGCAGCGGATCCGGTCGCAGCCGCAATCGCCGGGGCCGCGGACGACGACGAGGCGGACGGGGTCGCGGAGACGGGGCGGCGGCCGCCGCGAGCGACTCCGCAGACGACGGCCCCGCCGACGAGGAGTCCGACGATCGCCCGCGCTTCGACGAGGTGTCGCTCTTCGATCTCGACGACGAGCCCGGTGAGCGCGAGGGCGGTGGTCGCGGTCGGCGTCGGCGTCGAGGCCGACGTCGGTCCCGCAACGGCGCCGGCGACGAGGGCCGCAGCGGGGGAGACGGCCAGGAGGACCGGCCTTCCGCTGGCGCGGATGCTCCAGGTGGGCCGGGACGCGACGACGAGGCGCCGAGCGCGGATGCGGCCGAGGCCGAGGCTGAAGCCGAGGCGGACGAGAGCCTCCTGAACGACGAGGACGTCGACGAGGAGATCGAGCTCGAGGAGGTTCCGGACTTCGAAGAGGCGGCGCCCGCCTACGAGGAAGACGAAGAGGAGGCGGAGACGACCGCCGCACCGGCAGTGGCGACCCCGCAGCCGGCCGCCGACGAGCCGGCCCTGCCGCGCCGCCGCAGCGCGATCGTGGCGCACGCCGACCGGGACTCACTGGCGGCGGCCATCCTGATCGCCCGGGACGTGCGGATGCTCGAGGGCCTGTGGGTCTACCCGCAGGAGGAGCTGATGAGCTTCTTCCGCGGTGTGGCCACCGACCTGCGCGACGACACTCCCATCTACGTGGTCGGCTTCACCCCGAAGCCGGCGATCGACGTGTTGCAGACGGCGAGCCTCTATCGCGAACGGCTGCAGTGGTTCGATCACCAGGACTGGCCGCCGGAGGACCTGCAGGCGCTGCGGGACGTGCTGGGAGAGGAGGCCGTGCACGTGACCCCGGGTGCGGGAAGCTCGCTGCCCGGCGTGATCGAGTGCTGCTCGCGACGCAGCCGCTTCACCGACAAGCTGGTGGACCTGATGGCGGCGCGCTTCAGCGAGCACGACTACGAGCGCTGGGGGCGCTTGTGGTGGTGGCGACTGGGCGAGCTGGCCGCCAAGCACGGCGATCGTCGCGCAGACGTGGACGGGCTGCTGAGCGGTCGCCCGAGCGACCTCGCCAAGGAGGCCTCCCGGGCCGACACGCCGCCGATCCCGGCCGAGGTGGAGTACGTGTCGCAGCGCGACTTCCGGCTGGTGCACTTCGCCGGCTACGCGATGGTGGTGGTCGAGGTGCCGGAGCCCCTCGACCTGCACCTCACCGCACGGGTGGTGCGCGAGCGCTACGGCGCGCCCCTGGCGTTGGCCCGTCGTCCGGACAGCGAGCAGGTGTTCTTCAGCGGCGACGAGCTCGCTGGCAAGCGCACCCTGGACCTGACGGCGCTGGTCGAGCACGTGGCCAACAAGCTGGAGTGGGTCGAGAGCCTGACGGCGGCGGATCACGTGGCGCGGATGCGGGTGCGTCAGCTCGGCGCGCATCCCGAACGACTCGACGAGATCGTCGCGGAGATCGCCATGGGTCGCTCGATCCTCGAGCGCTAGCGGGACGCCAGGAAGGGCCGGGTGAACCTCTTCGAGATGTTCTGGTCCGTGCAGGGCGAGGGGACCGAGGTGGGGCACCCGAGCGTCTTCGTGCGCTTCGGGGGCTGCGACCTGCGCTGCGCCTGGTGCGACTCGGTGCGCACCTGGAAGCCGGCGGAAAGCTGCCGGGTCGAGCGCGAGCCGGGCAGCGGTCGATTCGACGCGTGGGACAACCCGGTGGCTCTCGGCGCCGTGGTCGATGCCGTCCGGCGCCTGCAGGGCGACGCAGCGGGTCTCGTGTCGCTGACGGGGGGCGAGCCGCTGCTCCAGCCCGAGGCCGTCACCGAGCTGGCCGCGGCCCTGCGCGGGCAGGGCTCGCGGATCCTGCTCGAGACCCACGGCCTGGAGGCCGAGGCGCTTGGCCGCGTGATCGACCAGGTCGACGTGGTGTCGATGGACTGGAAGCTCGCGAGCGACGTGCGCCGCGAGAGCGATCCGCGCGAGGGAGAGCCGCCCGCCTTCCACGAAGCGCACGAGGCGTTCCTCCGGGTCGCGAAGACCGGCGCGCGCGACGACACCGAGCTCTACGTCAAGCTCGTGGTGACCCCGGCCAGTCGCGACGACGAGATCCGCGCGGCGTGCGAGCGCATCGCCCGCACCGCCCCGGACGTACCGCTCGTCCTGCAGCCGGTCACGCCGTCGGGCCCGGTCCGGGAGGCGCCCAGCGGCCAGCGGATGCTCGAGCTGGTGGGGCTGTGTCGCCAGCAGCTCGCCGACGTCCGCCTCATCCCCCAGACCCACAAGCAGCTGGGCATCGCCTGACGCGCGGGAGCCGGGGGCTCAGCGGGGCGCGTGCTTCAGGGCCCGCGCGAGGTCGTGCAGGGGCTGGCTCGACGCGTGGGGTGCCCCGCCGAAGCGCTCGGCCAGGTACGACTCGGTGATGCGGTCGAAGGCCGTGCCGGCGTCGGTCGAGGTCTCGGCGGCCACGCGCGACGCGAAGCCCCGGGCCGGCTCGCTCTGGGCGCGCACCAGACCGCGAGCGCGCAGCAGGCGCAGGGCCCGGGCGTAGACCTCCGGGAGGCTGCGGCCCCGGCGCCGTCTGCGCCGCTGGACGATCAGCGCGACTCCGCTGGCGGCCAGCAGGGTGGCGCCCAGGGCCTTCACGAGATCGACGTCCTCGAAGCGGAGGTCGGCCAGCGAGCCGCTGCTGCGCTCCTTCTTCTCGGAGGGCTCGCGCAGCTTCTGCCAGGCCGTGAAGGCGCTCTTCAGCGCGGCGATCTGGTCCGAGCTGTCGAAGTCGACGATGCGCTGGAACCACCACAGCTCGATGGTGCTGCCGAGGGCGGCCAGGTGCTCCGTGAAGGAGAGGCTGGTGCCGCCGGCCAGCCGCAGGTCCGGCGGGGTGGGGTCGTAGCGCACCCAGCCCGCGTGCTCGAAGTGCAGCTCCACCCAGGCGTGGGCATCCGATCGGGCCAGCTCCACGAAGCCGCCCAGCGGGTTCTCGCGGCCGCCCGCGAAGCCGTTGACGAGTCTGGCGGGCAGCCCGACCTCTCTCGCCAGCACCACCATGCCGCTCGCGAAGTACTCGCAGTGGCCCGCCAGCTCTCCCAGCAGGAACTGCTCGACGGGCGAGCGCCCGTCGGAATCGAGCGGCGGGGGCGTGTCGGTGTAGCGGCCGCGGGTCCGCAGGTGGGTCTCGATGGCCCGGGCGCGTTCCGCGTCGGTCTCCGCTTCGCTGACGATCAGCTCGGCCAGTCCTCGCACCTCGTCGGAGAGCTCGGGCAGGGCCAGGTAGCGGGTGCCGCCGCGGTGCGGCGGGACGGCGCGGTCGCGTTCGAGGGCGCCATCGCTGCGCGCGTTGGAGCGGGTCCTCATCGTGTAGCGGATGCGCTGGTCGGTCTGGAGCGGGTCGTAGATTCCGCCGTTCACGTCGGTCTCGATCCGGAGCAGGGCGCCAGCGACGTGCCTCGGAAGCCCCGAGCCGAAGAGCACGCCGCCCTGGACCGGCTCGCGGACGGTCCGCTGCACGAGGTCGGGCTCGACCGTCCCGCGGCCGAACGGGATGCCGAACTTGACGCTTCCGGGCCGT
>JANQSB010000511.1 GCA_028284295.1 Myxococcota bacterium
ACCGTGGGGCTATGCGGCAGCCTCGGCGGCCGCGGGCGGCAGGGTGGTCCATTCCAGGTTGCCCGCGTAGCGGTGGGTGATCTCGCCGGCGTCGCTCAGCGCGACCAGGTGGATCCAGTCGTTGTCGAGCAGGTCGCGCAGCAGCTCGTGCTTCGCGATCACGCTGTTGATGGCTTCGATGGGTGCCGCGATCGTCGCCGTCAGTCGACTGGGCCGGTGGCAGAACTCCTTTCCGTCGTGCACCGACTGGATCGGGAGCCCGACCCGGAGATCCCCGCCGTTGCCCTCGACCACGCCCAGACCGGCCGCGACGTTGTGGAGGACCTTGTCCCCGGCCCCGAAGGCCCGGTTGTCGACCGTCGAGGCGAAGTACTGCAGGTTGATCCAGGAGGCGACCACCATCGGCGCCGTCATGATCAGCTCGAGGACCGAGAAGTCCTCGTCCGCGGACCAGACGTACTCGTGCAGGAAGGATCCCGAGCCGAGCTCCGTTCCGGCACTGAGGTAGCGCGGCGCGACGATGAAGGAGGTGCAGCCGGCCAGGCCCCACTCCGGTCGCACCTGCGACCAGTCCTTCGCCCGCTCGAAGATCTCCTGATCGGCTCCTCCTTCGATCCCGAGCATCGGAGCCCGCTCCATGCGGGCGAGCCCGCCGGCCCGGGCGAACGCCGCCTCGAGCGCTTCGACCCGCTCGGCGTGCAGCTCCGGAATCGCGCCGCGATCGCTCAGGGTGAGCGAGTCCGTCGTCGTGTCGTGCACCGCGGCGACGAAGCGGGTCTCTTCGGGGACCTGGATCCCGCGAGCGACGAGCTCGCGCCGCACCTCGGGGTCGTTCAGGGTGGCCGCCGCGACGCGCGCGTTCGGCTCGCCGCTCCGCCCGCCGCAGGCCCCGCAGTCGAGACCGGCTGCATAGGGGTTGTTGGCGGTGGTGGACCGGTGCGCGGCGAGAACGACGAGCGGCGCGAAGCCCTCGGTCAGGGACATGCCGCGCAGTGCGCCTTCTGCCAGGGCGACCCGATCCTCGAGGTCGATGCCGACCACCCGCCCGCCGAGCGACTCGACGGCGAAGCTGGGCTCTGCCTCGCCCGCCTCCGAGCGCAGGGGACTGCCGAGCCCGAAGCCATCGCGCAGCAGCTTCCAGGCATAGGCCAGGCCCAGGGCCTCGACGAAGCCGAAGGACGAGACGGCCGCGCCCTTGAAGGCGGCGAAGGCCTTCGCCATCCCGCGCCGGAATCGGTTCCGCGCGATGCGCTCGGCGGCGTCGGGGCTCGTCTCCCGCACGGCGTGCCCGGGCTCGAGCAGTACCGGACAGGAAGCCACGCCCCGCTCCTCGCCCAGCGGGATCCACTCGACCGCCATCCCGAAGAATCCGGCGAAGCCGAGGGTCTGGATCCCGGGCGAGCAGGCTTCGAGTGAACGCCGCACGCGCTCCGAGCGAACGTCGATGCAGAAGACCACCTGGGCGGCAGCCTCCGCCTGACTCACCGGGGCTGCCGCGGACAGGCGCTCCGAGAGTCGTCGCTGGGTCGCGATCTCGTACGCCCGGTGGAGCGCCAGGTCGATCTCGCGCTCGGCGTCCGGCAGCGAAGCCGTCACGAGCTCGGTCCGGGCGACGCACCAGGCGTTGGCGACGCGCGGGTCGCCTTCCAGGATCACCCACTCCCATGCGAGCGCGATGGCGAGCAGGTCGTCGAGACCCTGGGGCGGCTTGCCCGCGAGCTCGGAGTTCCAGCCTGCCCAGCGGAGGTGGCCCGCCCACCCGGAGAAGCGCATCAGGAGCCGCTGGAAGTAGAGATCGAGCTCCTTCGCCTCCAGCCCGAGCAGCTCCACGCAGAGCGAGATCGTCTCGTCGGCGCTGTCCGGCAGCTGGGCCACCCTCGCTCGCATCGAGGCGATGCCGTGCACCTCCGGCGATCGATCGAGGGTCGCCCAGGCGCGCCAGGCCCCGTAGGTCGGCAGGTCCCGGAAGGGCGAGGACCAGCGCCCCTGGCCCCGGTCGAAGTGGCTGCTCGCCCAGTCGCCGAGGTGCTCGACCACGATGCGCGGGACGTCGATGCCCGTGATGCCCTGGGCCAGGTCCGCGACGGTCGGTGCGGCGAAGATCGCCCGGTCCTGCTGGCGTGCTCCGCGCTCGACCGTCTCGAGGTCGATCTCGCCGGAAGAGGCCGCGATCGCCGCCTTCAGGTCCTCCCGGGTGATCTCTCCCGCGTCGATCGCGTCCGCGTAGAAGCCCCGCGTCATCGTGGTGCGGGCTCCGGCCGACCGCTCCAGCCAGGCGCCCGCGTCCTCGAAGGGACGATCCAGCAGGCCGAGGAAGGGATTGACGGCCACGAAGTCGGACAGCGGCCACAGCGGCGGGACGGCGCGGGCCGCCCGCTCGACGGCCGACGCGATCTCGTCGTGGTCGGGCGGCGATGCCGCCTCGACCACCCCCGACGGGCCGGGCGAGTAGGTGCGGGCGACGGGCTCGGCCGAGCCCAGCTCGCCGCTCTCGCGCGTGCTGCGCACGCGCAGCGATCCGGTCCATCGATCGGCCAGCGCGCCCAGGTAGGCGGCGTTGTGCGCGAGGACGTAGAGACGCCGGGCCAGACGGCCGTCGGGGAAGCCGACGAGCTGGACCCAGACGATCGCCGCCATCGCGACGAGTGCCAGGGCGACGATCGCCTGCGCGGCGATCGTGGGCGGCGGCGCGACCGCGAGCTGCGGTCCGTACAGCCAGACCAGCCCGCCCTTCAGCCCGAAGAACAAGGCCGGCGCGGCAACGACCGTCGCCAGGGCGGCCGCGAGCGTGGCCGGCTGTCGCCAGTTCTCGAGCTGCTTGCCCACCCAGAGCACGACGCCCAGGCCGAAGACTCCGGCCAGCGCCGCCGTCGCCGTCCAGTTCGGGTCCGCGTTCGCACCCACGAAGCTGCCGACCCCGACGACGGCCAGGGCTCCCGCGCAGACCGCGACCGCCGCGGGCAGCCGCCCCATCGGGGTCGTCTGCGCCGAAGCAGGGCCGCTGATCACGGAGTCGCCGGCGCTCAGGAAGGCATGCGCCTTGTAGAGCGAGTGGCCCACCAGGTGCAGGATCGCGATGGGGAACGCACCGAGACCGCACTCGAGCATCATGAACCCCATCTGCGCCATCGTCGAGTAGGCGAGCGAGCTCTTGATGGTGGTCTGGGTCAGCATGACGACCGAGCCGAACACGGCCGTGGCGGATCCGACCGCAACCAGCGCGGTCATGGCTCCGGGCTCCAGCACCACCAGATCGGCGAAGCGGATGACCAGGAAGCCCCCCGAGTTGATCAGGCCGGCGTGGAGGAGCGCCGAGACCGGGGTGGGGGTCTCCATCACCTCGGGCAGCCAGGAGTGGAAGGGAAGCTGGGCGGACTTGAGCAGCGCCGCCCCGACGATCAGCCAGGCGGCAATGTCGGCACCGCGAGGCAGGGCGTCGGCCCCGGCGGCCTGGCTCGCGATGGTCGCGATGTCCGTGGTGCCGAAGCCCTTGGCCAGCAGCACCACCGCGGCGATCAGGAAGGCGTCGCCCAGTCGCGCCGCGATCATCTTCTTGCGGCCGGCGATGACCGCCCGCGGCCGGTGCTTGAAGAACACCAGCAGCTGGTGCAGCGCGAAGCTCGCCGCCATCCAGGCCACCAGCAGCTGGACGATGTTGCCGGAGAGGGTCAGCAGGGACACCGCGCCCAGAGCGAGGCAGAGTCGGCCGACGAAGTCCCCGTGGCGCGGGTCGCCCGCCATGTAGCTGCGCGCGTACCGCACCACCAGCAGGCCCACGAACGAGACGACCGCGTACATCGTCGTGCTCAGCAGATCGAGCCGCAGCGAGAGACCCATGCCGTCTACGCCCAGCAGGGGACTGGTCGTGCTGCCCGCGGTGAGCACGGAGGCTCCCGCCAGCATCGCCAGGCCGAAGCCGAGGCCCGCAGCGAGCTCGGCCACACGCTGGATCCCCGAAGGGGAGAAGCGATGGCTCTGGGCTGCGATGGAGACGAGGAAGAGCCCCAGAGGGGCCAGGACCGGCAGTAGCGAGAGTGTGTTCTGCATGATGCACTGCATATAGGACTTCCCAGGGACGAAATAAAATTCAAAGTTTCTTCGGTTTCGATATAAAAATCAGAACGACGACCGGAATGCCAGCCGAAACAGAGGCCCTGCCATGCCCGCACTCGACCTGAACCTCAAGCATCTCCGCTACTTCTGGGCCGTCGCCCGGGAGGGGAACCTCACGCGGGCCGCGGCCCGCCTCCACGTCTCCCAGTCCGCGGTCTCGGTCCAGATCCGCAACCTCGAGGACGACCTGGGCACTCCCCTCTTCGAGCGCCGCGGAAAGCAGCTCGTCCTGACCGAGGCGGGACGCATCGCGCTCGACCACGCCGACGCGATCTTCGGGCTCACCGACGAGCTCGTCGCGACCCTGCAACAGGGGTCCGTCGGCCAGCGCGTTCTTCGCGTGGGCGCGGTCACGACCCTGTCCCGCAACTTCCAGCTCGGCTTCGTGCAACCCCTGCTGGGTCGCTCCGACGTCGAGATCGTGATCCGCTCGGGGCTGATGCGGGATCTGCTCCGGAACCTCGAGGCGCATCAGCTCGACGTCGTGCTGGCCACCTCTCCGCCGGCCCGCGACGCTGCTAGCGCCTGGACGCCCCACGAGGTGGGCACCCAGGCGGTGAGCCTGGTGGGCCCGCCCGCATTCGCGACCCGCAAGCGCAGTCTCGAGGAGCTGCTGCGCGAGGAGTACCTGGTGCTTCCCACGGTCGAGAGCAGCATCCGGACCGGCTTCGACGCATTCGCGGAGAGCCTCGGCATCCGACCGAGGATCGCCGCCGAGGTCGACGACATGGCGATGCTGCGGTTGATCGCCCGGCAGCACCAGGGACTCGCAGTCGTACCGCCCGTGGTCGTCCGGGACGAGCTGGCCAACGGCGTGCTCGTGGAGGTCGAGCAGCTGCCCCACCTCCACGAGAGCTTCTTCGCGATCACGTCGGAGCGCCGCTTCCCGAACCCGCTCCTGATGGAGCTCCTGAAGGCGCCCGACGAACGCCTGCTCGTCGAGGAGCACTGAACGCGCTCGCGACGCGGGAGCGCGCCTTCTACTCGGCCCCGGTCTCCGGCGGAATCGTCAGCACCGAGGAACGCACCTGGCGGATCAGGGTCTCCGCGGTCTCTCCCAGGAAGTCGCCGACGCGATCCTGACGCCCGCGGGTTCCCATCACGATCAGGTCCACCGAGCGCTCGTTGGCCACGCGCGGCAGCACCTCGTCCGCCGGGCCCTCCACCAGGCGACCCTGCAGCGTGTCGGGCGAGCGGCTCGAGATCAGCTGCTCGAGGTCCGCCTCGACCCGATCGTGTGTCGACTGGACGTACTCCTTGAGCTCCCGTTCGTCGAGCGACTCGCGGAGGAGCTCCGCACCGGCGGCGTGCCAGGCCGTGACGACCTCGAGCTCCGCCTGGGACCAGTCCTGGACACGCTCCGCCCAGCTCAGGATCCGCTGCGCGGACGCGCGAGGACGCGGGGTCCGGGTGGGATCCACGGCTGCCATGATGCGCGTCGGGAGCCGCCCATCGTCCCCGACGATCCAGATCGGACAGGGGCAGCGACGGAACAGGTGCAGGGCGGTCGACCCGAAGAAGACGACGCCTTCGCGGCTCAGCCCGCTCGCCGGCTTGATGACCAGGTCGTAGTCATCCCGCTCGACCCGGTCCAGCACGAGCTCCCACGCGACCCCCCAGGCGACCTCGACGGACACGTCGAGACCCGATGCCCGCGCTCGTTCCGCGATCTCCTCGACCCGGCGCGTCTCGGTCGAGAGCAGCAGCTCGCGCAGCGAGCGTCCCTGCAGCTCGGCGTCGGGTGACAGCTCGCGCCCCAGGCTCTCTTCCAACGCGCGGAGCAGGGTCAAGCTCGCGCCGGTTCGGCGGGCGAGCTCGCTGGCAAGCGCCACCGACCGCTCCGCGCGGTCCTCATGAGGTGCGAGCACCAGAATCCGTCTCACGCCGGGCCCCCTTCCGAGGGCTCATCGGCAGAACGCGCGCAGCGCTGGAGCGGCTGGCGGACCCGCGGGGCCGGAGCCTCCTGTCAATCGCCTCCAGGAGCCGGCGGCGGCCCGGGTCCTCGTCCCCGTGCCCGGCGGAGAACGACGACGAGCGCCCCTCCGATCGCGATCCCGATCCCGTTCGCCGCCAGATCCCAGCCCCGGCAATGGCCCCGGGAGAAGACGGACTGCGAGAGCTCGACGGCCACCCCGTACCCGAGCAGGGCGGCAGCGATCACGAGGGGCCGTGCCAGGGCTTGCGGCAGGCAGGCGAGAAGGGTGAGAGCGACGAAGAAGGCCACGTGCCTCGGGTCCCAGATCCTGGCGAGCTCTCCACTCGGGATCGTCCACTGGCAGGCCGCGTCGACGGTCTCGCCGCCGCTCTCCACGGGAGCCACGAGCAGCCCGGCCAGGGCGAGGACGACGAGAACGCTCGCGCGGAGTCCGACCAGCGATCCGGTTCGGGACGGAGGATGGGTCGCGCCGTGCATGACCGGGCTCGTCTCTCCCTGGCTGATCCCCTGGCTCGTCTCTCGGCGAGGCGGCTCCGCGTGGCGACCCTCGTCGAACGCAGGACTCGCGCCAAGTCCTCGTCGTCTCGCGAAAATCCCCTTTCCCCCCGACACCTCGTGGAAGCTCTGGCGGGGTCGTGCGGCGAATGGCTGTAGAGACCCGAGACGGCCTCACTGTACACTGGGCGGCGCGCATCCGACGCAGGGTCGTCGCAGACGCGGGAGAAGCTGGCCGTGGCACGAAAGATCGTCTTCCTCGAGCTCAACGAAGTCCCGTGGCGCATCTACGACGAGTACTGCCAGTGGCACCCGGACTCCGAGATCGCGCGCTTCGTGAAGATGTGCTCGCAGTTCACCACGCGCACGGAGGATCGCGGTCCGCTATCGCCCTGGTTCACCTGGCCGACCCTCCATCGCGGGGTGACGAACGAGGTCCACGGAATCCAGTACTTCGGCGAGGACCTGAGTCAGGCCGATGCGATCGCACCGCCGATCTGGCAGCTGCTGCGGCGAGGCGGGATCTCGACGGGAGTCGGCGGCCCGCTGCAGTCCTACCCGATGCCGAGCGACGCGGCGGACTACGCCTTCTACCTGCCGGACACCTTCGCGGCGGGCCCCGAGTGTCATCCCCCGAAGCTCACCATCTTCCAGGAGTTCAACCTGGCGATGGCCCGGGCATCCCAGCGGAACGTGTCGACCTCGATCGAATGGGGACCTGCCGCGCGCTTCCTGCTGAACGCGCCCTCGCTCGGACTGCGCGCGTCGACGGTCGTCGAGATCGTCCGCCATCTCGTCGGCGAGCGTTTCCAGAGCTGGCAGCGCATCCGACGCCGGACCTTCCAGCCGGTGGTCGCCTTCGATCTCTTCCTGAAGCAGCTCGACAGGACGCGGCCCGAGTTCTGCAACTTCTTCAGCAACCACGTGGCTTCGGCGATGCACCGCTACTGGGCCGCGACCTTCCCGGACGAGTACGAGCGCTTCGAGATGGGAGAGGAGTGGGTCGAGCGCTACCAGGGCGAGATCGAGTTCTCGATGAACTGGGCGGGTCGCTTCATCGCGGATCTCCGGGGCTTCGTGAAGCGCAACCCCGAATACCTGCTCGTCGTGGCGTCGAGCATGGGGCAGGCGGCGCTCAGCGCCGACAAGGTCGAGACCCAGCTCTGCATCCAGGATCTCGCGCGCTTCATCTCCTGCGCGGGGATCGGGACCGGCGACTGGGAGGAGAAGCCGGCCATGGCGCCGAAGGTCAGCGTCCAGATCGCCGAAGAGAAGTGCGACCAGTTCGAGGCCTTCCTCGCTTCGCTCGAGCTCTTCGGCGAGCCGGTCAACTTCCAGCGCAAGACAGGCGGCTTCTTCAACGTCGGCATCGGTCACAAGAACGCCCACGAGCTGCCGCAGTTCGCGCAGCGGAACGGCGAGGACATTCCCTTCGACGATCTGGGTCTCGGCTACCGCGAGATCGAGGACGAGGCGGGGAGCACGGCCTATCACATCGCCGAGGGAACGCTGCTCGTCTATGACCCCCAGGACGAGTCCGGCTCCATCGGCCGACCCGAGGTCCTGACGACGGAGATCGCACCGTCCCTGCTCGCCCACTACGGCCTGCCCGTCCCCGACTACATGAAGGCCCCGCGATCGCTGGGCGCCGTGAACGTGTCCGCGGCCTGAGGCTCCTCCCGCCTCCCGCCATCGCCCGCGAGAGCCTCGCTCAGGCCAGGTAGAGCCCGACGAGCGCGTGCAGGTCGGCGCGCTCCTCTTCCGCGTCGGCCGGCGCGGCGATCAGGTAGCCGAACACGCCCGTCAGGAAGAGGCGCGTCGCGCGCTCGGGGTCGAAGCCCGCGCGCAGCTGGCCCGCTGCCTCGGCCTGCTCGAAGCGCCGCTGCACCTCCTGGACCGACGGCATCGGCATCTCCTCGAGACCCGCGTCCTCCGGCGGCCTCGCCCGGTTCTTGACGACCTCCTGGAAGAGGCCGGACCGGCCCACGCGATCCTCCACCTCGACGAGCGCGTCGACGAAGCCGTGCAGGGCTTCCCGCGGCGTCGCCAGCGCCGAGATGCGTCCCACGACCTCGTTCTCGAGCACCCACTGCAGCTCGAGCAGCACGTGCCGCTTGGTGGGGAAGTGGAAGTAGAAGCTCGGACGCGAGACCCCGGCGCGCAGGGCGATGCGCGCGATGCTCGCCGCATCCACCCCCTCGCTCCGAAACTCCTCGAGGGCCGCCTCGTAGATCCGGCGGCGGGTCGCGAAGCTCTTCTGCTCGCGCGCATCGGCCCGCCGCCAGGGCGAATCGCTTCTCACGCCGGCAGCACCACGGGCATGCCCACCAGGCCGTTCATCAGGCTCGACCGCAGCGGCTCGACCGGGCCCGCGAGCTCCATCCCGGGCAGCAGGGGCAGCAGCTCCTCGAACATCACGCGCGCCTCGAGGCGCGCGAGCGGCGCGCCCAGGCACAGGTGCTCGCCGAAGCCGAATGCCACGTGCTGCCTCGCGTTCGGACGGTCGATCCGGAACGCGTGGCTGTCCTCGCCGAACACCTCCTCGTCGCGGTTCGCCGACGCGTAGAGCAGCGCCAGCCAGTCCCCCTCGCGGATCGTACGGTCGCGCAGCTCGACGTCGCGGGTGGCGACCCGGCAGAAATTCCGCACCGGGCTCACCAGGCGCAGCATCTCCTCGATCGCGTTCGGCAGGCGCTCGGGCTCCGCGACCAGTTCGGCAGACTGGTCCGGGTTCTCGAAGAGCAGCTTCATCCCGCCCCCGATCAGGTTCCGCGTGGTCTCGTTGCCCGCCACGAGCAGGGTCATCAGGAACATCACCACCTCGGCGTCGCTGAGCCGATCGCCGTCGACCTCCGTTCGGAGCAGCGTGGACAGCACGTCGTCGCGCGGCGCATCGCGACGCTCCTTCACCCGCTCGGCCAGGTAGGCGAACAGCTCCCCGAGACTCTGCTGCGACTCGTCGTCGAAGATCCCGGCACCGGTGCGGATCATCTGATCGCTCCAGCGCCGGAAGTGGGGGTGGTCCTCCCGCGGCACGCCCAGCATCTCGGCGATCACGAGCATGGGCAGCGGCACCGCGAGCGCGTCGACGAAGTTCACGACCTCGCCGCGCGGGACGGCCGCCAGCGTCTCCCGCGCGATCTCGCGGATGCGCGGCTCGAGGTGACCCGCCGAGCGGGGCGTGAAGGCATCGATCACGAGCTTGCGCATGCGATTGTGCTGGGGCGGGTCCATCATGATGATGTTCGGGGCACTGGCGAGGGCGGTCTGGAGCAGCCGGTCGGGCCGGGGGTCGCCGCCCTCGCGGTCCAGGGCGACCTGGAAGATCTGGGTGCCGCGCGACGAGCAGAAATCGCGCGGCCGCCGTCCCACTTCCTTGACGTCGGCGTGCTTGGTGACGCACCAGAAACCGCCGCCTTCGTACCAGTGCAGGGGGTCCTGCCGTCGCAGGGTCGCGAAGGCCGGGTCCGGGTCGCCCAGGTAGAAGTCGACGGTCTCGGGGGCGAAGCCGGCCGGCGAGGACATGGGGGCGGCGGCGTGCATGGGAGGCTCCTCCGGGCGCTCGGGAAGGATGCCCCTCCGAGCTGACACTTGTCAAGTATGAGCTGACGACCGTCAGAGCGCCGTTCCCGCCCCGAGGCCGGGTCCGGGTTCCCGATCCGGAGCCGACTCGCGAGCTGGCCCGACCGCGTCTGCTATCCGTCGCCGCGATGGACCAGGCACCGTCGACGCTGCGCATCGCCTTCGCCGTTCTCGCGCTGCTCGCCGCCGGCCCGACCCTTGCGGGCGAGTCGGGCGGGGCATGCGGCTTCGGGGTCGTCCGAGAGGTGGCGGGCCTCAACAAGATCCTGCTGGACGTGGATCGAGACGGTGTGTCCGACCTGGACTTCGCCTTCGGGCCCGTCGACGCGGACGCCCTGCTGGTGGGCAACTGGGACGACACCGGAGACAACGTCGCCATCCGGCGGGACATCGGGGGCCAGGGCAAGTTCTTCTTCAACATGGACACCGACGGCTTGGACGAGCTCTCCTACGTGTTCGGAGAGCCGGGAATCCCCGTGGCCGTGGGGGACTGGAACGGCAACGGCGAGCAGACCCTGGTGGTGCGTCGCGACATCTCGGGAAGTGCCAAGTACTTCTTCGACGACGGCTTCGGTGTCGCCTTCCAGTCCTACGTGTTCGGAGACCTGGACGACACGCTGGTCGTGGGCGACTGGGACGCAGACGGGGACGACGACATCGGCGTGGTGCGCGTGGTCGGCGGCGCGCTCCAGTGGAACCTCAACACGGAGGGCGGCGCCCCGGCGGAGCTGGTGTTCGGGCTGGGAGCCGAGGGGGACATTCCGATCGTGGGCGACTGGGACGCCGACGGCTTCACCGAGTGGGGAATCGTGCGCGTCGTGGCGGGCGGCGGCAGCCAGCTCATCTTCACCATCATCCTCGATTCCGGGTCCCAGACGAGCTTCCCGCTCGGCGACGCTCTGACCGACACGCCTGCCATCTGTGACTGGAACGGGGACGGTCTCGACGACGGCGGCGTGATCCGCCGGGTCTCGGATCAGCTGCGCTTCCTCACCCGGAATCTCGGCGGCGTGCAGCCGGTGGTCGATCGACGCTTCGGGAACGCCACCGATACCGGAATCGTCGGCGTCTTCGAGGGACTGACGCCCTGAGCTCCGGCCGCGGGCCTGCCGAGCGTGCAGACCCCGCAGCCAGCGAACGCCGGGCGTTCGCCGGCTAGTCGTCGGCAGCGTCCCGCGGCGGCCGCAGGCCGAGCTTCTTCTCGATGGTGCGCACCCGCCGGACGAGCTGCGGGAGCTTGGCGAAGACCGCGATGGAGCGGAACCAGCGCCGCTCCTCGAGCTGCGGGGTGCCCCAGACGCGGGTGCCGGGAGCGACGTCGCCGTGGACGGCCGCGCGCGCGCCGACGAAGACGCCGTCGCCGATCTGCTGGTGCCCCGCGAGCGCCGATTGGCCCATCATCAGCACCCGGCGCCCGACCCGCGCGCTGCCCGCCATGCCCACCTGCGCCGCGATCAGGGAGTGGTCCCCGATCTCGCAGTTGTGGCCGACCATGACGAGATTGTCGAGCTTGCTGCCGCTTCCGATTCGCGTGTCCCCGAACATCGAGCGGTCGATGGTGCTGTTCGCGCCGATCTCGACGTCGTCCTCGATCCGCACGCGACCGCTGTGGGGGAGGTGCTCCCAGTGGCCGGCCTCGTCGAACACGTAGCCGAAGCCGTCGCCGCCGATCACCACGCCCGGCTGCAGCACGACCCGATCGCCGATGCGGCTGCCCTCGCGGACGACGACCCGGGCGTGCAGGGTGCAGTCCGCGCCGATCTCCACGTCCGGATAGACGACCACCTGCGGATGGAGGACGCTGCCGGGACCGACGCGCGAGCCCGCGCCGACGCTGCACTGCGGCCCGACGCTCGCGGTGGCGTCGACCTGGGCGCTCGCGTCCACGTCGGCGCTGGGATGAACGCCCGCGGCCGGCCGCGACCGCGGGCGCAGCAGCGAGACGGCCCGGCCGAAGTGCAGCCCGGGGTTGGTCGAGCGGATCACCGGACGCTCGCCGGCGTCGACTCCCGGCGGTGCGACCACGGCGCCGATCGCCGAGGCGGAGAGCTCTGCCTGGAGTCGACGCCGGCGAGCGTCCGGTGATCCGCTCGACCAACCCCGGGCTGCACTTCGGCCGGGCCGTCTCGCTGCTGCGCCCGCGGTC
>JANQSB010000518.1 GCA_028284295.1 Myxococcota bacterium
GACGGCTGGACGAGCAGCGAGACCTGGGAGCAGCGCGCCGCCAGCGCTTCCAGCCGCGCTCGCGTGTCGTCTCGACTTCCGTCGTCGCACCGCGGCAAGGCCGAGGCCGTGCGACGGGGCATGAACGCCGCCTTCGAGCGCGGCTCCCGCTACGCGGGCTACTGGGATGCAGATCTCGCGACGCCGCTCGACGAGATCCCCCGCTTCGTCGAGACCCTCGAGGCGAACCCCGAGCTCGAGGTGCTCTTCGGCAGCCGGGTCCTGCTCCTCGGCCGCGCCATCGAGCGACGTGCGACGCGCCACTACCTGGGGCGGGTGGCGGCGACCGCCATCTCCCTCACTCTCGGCCTGCCGGTCTACGACACGCAGTGCGGTGCGAAGCTCTTCCGCACGACGCCTTCCTGTCGGGCGCTCTTCCAGGAGCCCTTCGAAGCGGGCTGGATCTTCGACGTGGAGATCCTGGCCCGCATGATCCGTGCCCACCGACGTGGCGAGGGGCCGGACCCGCTGCAGGCCACGCGCGAGATCCCCCTCCAGGCCTGGCGCGACGTGGCCGGCTCCAAGGTGCGCCCGGCAGACTTCGCCCGCTCGCTCCTGAACCTGTACCGGATCCGCCGCCGCTACCTGCGCGATGACTGACACGCTCACCCGCTGGCAGCTCGGCGCGGCGGCCGCGGGACTGGCGCTGGCGATCGGCTGGGCGGGCTGGGCGCTCGTCTTCGACCCGCGCGTGGTCTTCGTGGTGCCGGACTCCGACCCCGCCTGGATCACGCCCGTCGCCGCCGTGAACACCCAGGCCGTGGTCGTCGATCGCAGCGAGCCGAGCTCGTATGGCTTCAGCTTCGTGCGCGGGCTCGAGCTCGAGCAGGTCCCCGAGCGGGCACGCCTGTGGATGCGGGCACCCGGTCGGGTCGAGGCGCGGATCAACGAGCGAAAGGTCGCCACGGGAGGCCACGAGACGGGCGATCCCGCCCACTGGAAGCGCGGCCTCGAGGCCGACGTCTCCGGGCTCCTGCAGCCCGGCGCGAACGAGCTTCGCGTGCGGATCTCGCACGCGGACGGTCCGCCCCTGCTTCAGCTCTCCCTCGAAGCCAGGGCCGCGGACGGCAGCGCGGAGCGACTCCTCGAGACCGGGCCCGACTGGATCGCCATCGACCCGGCCGGGGCGCGGCTCGAGACGACCGTCGCTCGCGACACGCGACCCCATCCCGAGAGCTTCGGCATGCCCGGCAGCGGACAGCTGATCGTCGCCCACGCCGTCCCGCTGGCGCTCCTCTTTGCCCTGGGCGCAGCGCTCGCGATCGCGGCTCGACAGGGGAGCGCGCGAGCGCTGCGCGATCGCGCGCCCGAGCTCACGCTGGCCCTGTGTGCTCTCGCCTGGGGGCTCGTCTACGTCCTCAAGAGCGGCCCGCTCCCGCTGCGAATGGGCTTCGACATCGTCGGGCACCTCGCCTACGTGGACTACCTGCTCGAGCACGGGGCGTTGCCGATCGCCACCCAGGGCGGCTCGATGTACCACCCGCCGCTCGCCCATGGCCTGCTGGCAACGCTCGCCTGGACCTTCGGCCTCGGCCACGAGGACCCCGCGACCGGCTGGCTCTACCGCTTGCCCGGACTCGCGTCGGGCCTCGCGATCGTCGTCGCATCCTGGGCGACCGCGCACTGTCTCTTCCGCGGCGACCCGTTGCGAACCAGCCTGGCCACGGCCTTCGCGGCGCTCCTGCCGATGAACGTCTACATGAGCGCCTACGTGTCGAACGAGCCGTTGCACGCCGCGCTCGTCAGCGCGTCCCTCTATTTGGGCTGTCGGATGCTCTGCGAAGGGGAGCAGGCGGCGCCCCGCCCGATCGGCCTGGCCACGGTCGGAGCCTGCCTGGGACTCGCGATCCTGACGAAGTTCACGGCACTGATCGCGATCCCCCTCGTCGCGGGCTGCGTGGCCGCCCGGCGCCGCCTGATCGACGGGGCGAGCGCAGCCGCCGCCGCGACGAGCGGCGCCCTGGTGCTCTGCGTTGCGGCGCTCGTCGGCGGCTGGTTCTACCTGCGCAGCTGGCTGCTCCTCGGTCGGCCGGTGGTCGGGAACTGGGACCTGCCGGGAAGGCTCGGCTGGTGGGAGCAGCCCGGCTTCCACACGCCCGACTACTACACGAGCTTCGGGACGGCGCTCTCGCGACCCTTCTTCGCGGGCTACCAGTCGTTCTGGGACGGGCTCTACTCGACCCTCTGGGCCGACGGACTCGTCGCGGGCATGGCCCGCGTCGCTACCCGGCACGAGGCCTGGAACTACGACTGGATGACCCTCTCGGCCTGGCTCGCCTTTCCGGCCACGGTGCTCCTCGTCGTGGGATCGGTCCGAGCCATGCGGGTCTGCCTGCGCGACAGCGATCGCGGGCGGCGGCTGGCCATGAGCCTGCTGGTCGCCTTCGCGGCCGCGGGACTCTTCGCGCTGCTGTCCATCACCCTGCGCCTTCCCTACTACGCCCAGGCCAAGGCCTTCTATCTGCTGAGCGCAACGGTGCCGCTGTCCATCTTCGCCGCACTCGGCCTCGCGTGGCCGCTCGAGCGACTGGGAGGACGCGCCGCCGGACTGGGGGTGGTCTACTGCGGGTGGCTGGGCACCCTCTCGGGCGCGATCGCCCTGGCATTCCTCGGGTAGTCGCTCGGGCCGTCTCGGGTAGTGGGCCCGGGTACGGAGTCGCTAGCCTTGGCTCCGTGGTCCCCCTCGACATCCGCGGCCTCGATCACGTGGTCCTTCGCGTCACCGATCTCGAACGGTCGCTCGCCTTCTACTGCGATGCCCTCGGCTGTACGGCCGAACGCCGGCTCGACGAGCTCGGCCTCGTGCAGCTGCGGGCCGGCGACGCGCTGATCGATCTGGTGCCGGTGGACTCGCCTCTCGGCCGCGCCGGGGGGGCGCCGCCTCCGGCCGTCGAGGCCGGCGGACGCAACGTCGACCACTTTGCCGTGCGATTAGCCGACTTCGACGAGGTCGCGTTGCGCGCCCACCTCGACGCTCACGGCGTCGAGCCAGGGGCCGTCGAACGACGCTACGGTGCCGAAGGGAACGGCCCCTCCATGTACATCCGCGACCCGGACGGCAACACCGTCGAGCTCAAGGGACCCCCGGAGTCGCCCAGCCGCTAGCCCTGCCAGGATCCCAACCAGGAGCCCTCATGATCCGCCGCATCCTCGTGTTCTTCGTCGTCCTGATCGTCCTCGCCCTCGCCCTGCTCCGCTTCCTCGGCAGCGGTGTTCTCGGAACGGCGCAGGGCGGGGGAGACCCGGTCACGAGCACGGTCCCGAGCGGGGTCACCCAGGCCCGGGCCGGGGCCCAGCGCAGCGCCGCCCGCGACGCGGGGGTCTTCGAGCCGAAGCAGATCCTGTTCGGAGATCTCCACGTCCACTCGACCTTCTCGACCGACGCCTTCCTGATGAGCCTGCCCCTGTCCGGCGGCGACGGTGCCCGGCCCGTCTCGGACGCCTGCGACTACGCACGCTTCTGCTCCTCCCTCGACTTCTGGTCCATCAACGACCACGCGCTCGCGATCACCCCGCGGCGCTGGAACGAGACCGTCGAGGCGATCCGCGAGTGCAACGCCGTGGCGGGAGACGCCGAGAACCCCGACGTCTCGGCGTTCCTGGGCTGGGAGTGGACCCAGATCGGAACCACGCCCGAGAATCACTGGGGACACAAAAACGTGATTCTGCGCGACCTCGAGGACGAGAAGATCCCCGCGCGACCGATCTCCGCCGGCCTTCCGCGCAACGCCACCCTCGATGCCTCGCCCGGCCCCTTCGTGCTGGGCGTCCTGCCCCTCGCCATGGGGGGTACCGGAGTCGACGTGGTCAAGTACTTCGACGAGATGCTGGACCGGAAGATGTGTCCCGAAGGCGTGCCCGTGCGCGACCTGCCGCGGGACTGCTTCGAGGCGGCACCGACGCCGGAGCTGCTCTTCGAGAAGCTCGACGACTGGGGGCACGAGGCGCTCGTGATCCCGCACGGCACGACCTGGGGCTACTACACGCCCATGGGATCGCGCTGGGACAAGCAGCTGACGGCGCGCATGCACGACCCCAAGTGGCAGAGCCTGATCGAGATCTTCTCGGGGCACGGCAACTCGGAGGAGTATCGGAGCTTCCAGGAGGTCGTGTTCGACGAGGACGGCGTCCCGCGCTGCCCGGAACCTCGCAGTGACTACCTTCCCGCGTGCTGGCGCGCCGGCGAGATCATCGCCGACCGCTGCCTGGCCGCCGGGGAGTCACCCGAGGAGTGCGAGGAGCGTGCCGCCGAGGCGCGACAGAACTACGCGACCCACGACGTGGCCGGCCACCTCACGGTCCCCGGCGCGCTCGGCAGCGACTGGGGCGACTCCGGACAGTGCCGCGACTGCTTCCTTCCGGCCTTCAACTACCGCCCGCGCAGCTCGGTGCAGTACATCCTGGCTCTCGCGCGCGAAGGCGCGAACGGCGATCCGCTGCGCTTCGACTTCGGTCTGATGGCGTCGAGCGACAACCACTCCGCGCGCCCCGGCACCGGCTACAAGGAGCTGGACCGACGGGATGCCACCGAGATGCGCTTCGCGAGCTTCAGCACCGGCGTGCTGGGGGGCCGCGGGGCGGTCGATCCCGAGCCGAGATCGGTGGCCGAGGTCGAGACGCCGCCGACCGCCTTCTTCGGAAACCTCGAGACCGAGCGGCAGGCCTCCTTCTTCCTGACGGGCGGACTCACCGCCGCGCACTCGGAAGGACGCGATCGCGGCGCCGTCTGGGACGCCCTGAAGCGCAAGGAGGTCTACGGCACGAGCGGGCCGCGCATCCTGCTGTGGTTCGACCTGCTCAATCCGCCGGGCACCCGGGGCGGCGAGGCGCCGATGGGCTCTCGCGTCGCGATGGACCAGAACCCCGTCTTCCGGGTGCGGGCCGTCGGCTCCTTCGAGCAGCTCCCGGGCTGTCCCGACTACTCCCAGGAAGCCCTCACTCCCGAGCAGCTGCAGCGACTCTGCAAGGGCGAGTGCTACCACCCCTCGGACGAGCGCCGGCTGATCACGCGCGTCGAGGTGGTCCGGATCCGCCGCCAGCAACCCGGTGAGAGCGAGTCGATGGTCGACCTGATCGAGGACCCGTGGAAGGTCATTCCCTGCGAGCCCGACGCCGCCGGCTGCCGGGTCACCTTCACCGACCCGGGATTCGAGGCCGTCGGCCGAGACACCCTGTATTACGTGCGCGCCATCGAGGCGCCGAGCCTCGCCGTGAACGCCGATCCCGTGGCGTGTGCCGCGGTTCCCATCGAAGAGGACTGCCTGGGCGAGGTCGAGGAGCGGGCCTGGTCCTCGCCGATCTTCGTCGACTACGCCTCGGACTGGGCCCTCGCGGGAAGCAGCCAGTAGAGCAGGCCCATTCCCAGGGCACCCGCGACCAACGATCCCGCCAGGGTGCCGACCTTCGCGTTGTCGAGCAGCTCTCCTTCCAGGGCGAGCCCCGCGATGAACAGCGCCATCGTGAACCCGATGCCGCACAGCAGACCGCCGCCGATCAGGGCCCCCCAACCGACGCCCTGCGGCAGACTCGCCCAGCCCAGGGATACGGCGATCCAGCTGAAGACGACGACGCCCAGGGGCTTGCCGAGGACCAGCCCCGCGCCGATGGCCAGCGAGATCGGCTCGCCGACGTTCTCGATCTGGAACGGCACGCCGGCGTTGGCGAGCGCGAAGAGGGGAATGATCCCGAAGCTGACCCAGGGATGGAGCCCGTGCTCGAGCCGCTCGAGCGGCGACATGGCCTCTCGCGCCGCGGTCTGCACCCGCTGCAGCACGGCCCGGCGAGTCGAGGCGAGGTTCCAGTCGCCGTGCAGGAACTCGTCCATCTGCCCCACGACCCGCTGCAGACGGTCCTGGCTCACCAACCGATCCGGAGGCGTCATCAGCCCGAAGATCACGCCCGCGATGGTCGCGTGGATGCCCGACTCGTGGAAGCCGAACCACACCTCCATGAAGACGATGGAGTAGAGGATCATGCTCCGGATACCCAGGCGGTGCATCAGCCGGGCCAGGACGATGCCTCCCAATGCCATCCCCAGTGGCACCCAGTGGATCTGGTCCGTGTAGCCGATGGCGATCACCAGGATGGCCCCGATGTCGTCGGCGATCGCGAGCGACAGGAGCATCACCCGGAGACCCGGAGGAACCCGGGAGCCCAGCACCGCCATGCAGCCCACCACGAAGGCGATGTCCGTCGCCATCGGGATCCCCCAGCCGCGTGCGCCGGGCTCGCCGGACATCAGGGCGAGGTAGATCCCGGCCGGAACCACCATGCCGCCCACCGCGGCGACGATGGGCAGCACCGCCTTGCGGGCATCGCGAAGCTCGCCCAGCACGATCTCGCGCTTCACCTCGAGCCCGATGACGAAGAAGAAGATCACCATCAGCAGGTCACTGATCCAGTGCTGCAGGCTGTGGTTCATGGGCGGGTCGAAGCCGATCACGAAGGGCTGCTTCCAGAAGGCCAGGTAGGCCTCCCCGATCGCGCTGTTCGCCAGCACCAGGGCGGCGCCGCTGGCCAGGACCAGCACGACGCCCCCCGCCGCCTCGACGTGCAGGAACTCGAGCAGCGGGCGCGTGATCACCTGGATGGGTGCGGGGGGAAGTGCTTCGGCGCCGTCCTGCGAGTCGTGGTCGTCCGCCATCAGCGCCGGATGATACGCTCCCGCGGGTGGGCAGCCAGCACCGACTCGCACGACCCTTCGGACAGACCCTCGCCGCGACGCGTCCGCCGCTCTGCCAGGAGATCGCGTTGTGGCTGCTCGACGGCGAGATCGACCTCGAGGCGGAGTGCGCGGCGCTCCACGACGGCGAGGCCCCGCCCTACTGGGCCTTCTGCTGGGGCAGCGGACAGGCCCTCGCCCGCTTCCTGCTCGACCACCCCGAGCAGGTACGCGGGCTTCGGGTCGTGGACCTCGGCTGCGGCTCGGGAGTCGCCGGAATCGCCGCGGCGCGCGCCGGCGCCGCTTCGGTCGTGGCGGTGGACCGTGACCCCCTGGCCCTCGAGGCCGCGAGAGCGAACGCCGCGTCGAACGGCGTGGACCCGGGGCGCCTTCGGACCGCTCGCGTGCTGCCCGAGGACTGGGACGTCCTGCTCGCCGCAGACCTGCTCTACGAGACCGCTCTGCGCCCGAGCCTCGCGGAGCTGTGCCGCGTCGCGGAGACCCGGGGCGCCCGCATCCTGGCCGCCGAGCCGAACCGACCCGGCAACCCCGGCCACGCGGCGAGCCCCCTCGCGCACTACGAGGCCCGAACGGTGCCCGACGTCGACTCGCCGACCACGACCGCCACGATCTACTGCCTCTAGATCTCGAAGCCAGCCCGGCGCGCCGGGAGCCCTTGCCCCCGGCCACCCTCGACTCTCTCAGTCGCTCCGGCCGGAGAAGGCCAGCAGCGAGTCCAATCGAGAATCGAGCTTCTGCAGGTCACGACGCATCCGCCGGTGAAGCCGACCGGCCCTTCCCTGCGCGATCCCGGGCGCCAGGGCCCGGAGCCGACGCGAGAGGGCCGAGTCTCGTTCCCCCGCGAAGGACTGGATCCGCTCCACCAGGCTTCCTCCGTGGACCCGCGTCAGCTCGTCCTCCAGGCTCACGATG
>JANQSB010000524.1 GCA_028284295.1 Myxococcota bacterium
GAGCGAGACGTCGAGATATGCCGACTCGAGCGCCACCGGCTCGACGACGTCGACTTCGGCCCGCAGACACGCACGCAGCCGCCCGGACACCTCGCGGTAGTGCTTGAGGTCGGTCTTGACCGTGCGCGCCGAGGGACAGCGCTCGAGCGCCTCCTCCACGGTCATGCCCGGCTCGACCCCGAGGCGGCAGGCATCGGGGCTCGCCGACTGCACACGCCCCCCTTTGCGGGGGTCCCCGCCGACGATCACCCCGCTCCCTCGCAGCCCGGGGTCGCGCAGGCACTCGATCTCGGCGTAGAAGTTCGGGACCTCCGCGAACAGGATCACTGCGCGGGCTCCAGGACGAGTCGCTCGACCGAGGCCTCCTCGAGCAGGAAACGACTCGTGACGACGAGCGCCGGGCGCCCTTCGCGCCAGGGCAGCACGCCGTCGTCGAAGTGAGCGTGGCCAGGATGCTCGGACTGGCCGGGTGCGAGGGTCGTCAGCATGCGATCGGGGGAAGCCAGGTCGACGGCCATGCGGTAGCTGGCCGCGCGAAGGGTCTCGAAGCTGCGGCGGTCCGGCACGGCCCGGGCAATGCTCTGCCCCTGGCCGGGCAGCGGGAAGGGGCCGAGGGCCGGAGAAGCCTGCGGCGCGCCCGCTTCAGAGGCGCCGAAGGCGGCGAACTCCACGCCGTGGAGCCGTCCCCAGGTCCAACGCTCGCGGTTGTGACCCAGGCGATAGGAGAGACTCATCCAGGTCCGGCGCAGGCCCTCCCGCACCGCCCGGCTCACCGCGTCCGGGTCCGTCCAGCCGCCGCGACGTCCCGACTGTGCGGCGGCCAGCACGATGCTCTGGATCAGCGTAGTCGGCTCGACGCCGGGAAGCGCCAGGTAGCGGTCCATGAGCTCGGGACCGATCGTCGGCACGAGCATCTCTTCGAGCAGATGCCCGATCAGCAGCTGGAAGGCGACGGTGCCCCGGCTGTCCTCGCTGGCGATGCCATCCCAGCTCCGGAGCAGCAGCGCGACCTCCTCGCCCTCGGGGCTCAGCTCGGGCGGGCTGCCCGCCAGTCGCAGCAGTGCGGCGACCAGCTGCGGGTCGGCGTTGGCGGCGACGTCACCCTGCAGCGCGGATGCCCCGCGCAGGTCGACCGGCCCGGCCTCGACGAGCTGCCCGAGCAGGCTCCGAATGCGCCTGGCCCGAGCCTCGCTGCGCCAGACCCACTCCATCTGGATGCCGGAGAGCTCCTCCTCCAGGCGGGTGCCCGATACGACCAGCCAGTCGGAATTCTCCCCGCCGCCCAGCTCGACGTGCGGCAGCGCCTCGGCCTCGACCCGGGCCCGCCAGTCGAAGGCCCGCAGCCTTCCGGGAACGGGAGACAGGCCCGAGGGCAGGGTCCGCTGGGGCAGCCAGCCCGCGACCTGCAGGCCCACGCCGCCGCTCCGCGCCGCATACACCACCTCCACGGGCGGCGACTGATGGCGCGTGAGGGCATCTCGCAGGGAGTCCACGTCGGTGGCGCGGATCACCCCCAGCATTCCCGCGATGGGGTCACCCGGACGCGCGCCCGTCCAGGCGAGCGAGAGTGGCGCACGGCGGATCCCGTCGTCGAGCACCGGATTGATCAGCGGGCCGTGACGGGTCTCGCGGACGCGAAGCCGTTCGACGCGATGATCGGGAGAGCCTTCACGGCCCACCGCGATCTCCTCGTAGCGCTCGTCCACCGGTACCCAGCGGCTGCCGTTCTGGTAGAGCATGCCGGGCCGACTCTCCTCGGCCGCCGCCGACACCGGGCCGGGGGTCCCGTCGCCGGTCGGTGTCCCCGCGCGACGCAGGCTCTCCTTGAAGAGGTCGACGGTGGCCACCGGCAGCGGCACCGCCGCCCAGCTCATCTCCGGGTTGCGGCCGGCCCACAGGACCGGCGATCCCGGCACCGTCACACCGGCCGCATCCAGGTCCCCGCCGCGCAGGTGTGCCTCGTACAGGAGCGAGGGCGCGCTCGGTCGCACCGAGAGCTCGGCAGCGAGGATCGGCGCCCCGCTCACGGTCGAGCGCCCCGGCAAGGCCCAGGCGCTGCCGCGCATCGACGCCAGGGATAGGAAGGTCCGGGTCGGCTCGCGGACCTCCCGCTCGCGCTCGGGTCCGGCGGGGTCGTCCAGCGGGATCGCGAGACCCAGCTCCTGCTCGCCACCCGGAAAGAAGGGCCGTGCCCCCATGCTCCCCAGCCGTTCGATCAGGTCCGAGAGCACCACGGCGCGGTCGTGGGAGGCGCCGGCCCCCCAGGCGATCAGCATGCCGACCGCCAGCGTGTCGATCGGCCGCCAGGGCTCCTCCTCCGAGAGCACCTCCGTCACGGGGGTGCGCGACCGTCCCGGGATCGCCGCCCAGGGGTCGTCCGGACTCAGCACCAGGGGGGCCGCCACGCGACCGGACCGGACGCGCGACATGCGACCGTTCACCCCCGCCGCGTAGGCGACCAGGGCGCTCTCGGTCTCGGGTCGCAGCGCGTCGAGGGCTGCGGCGGCGAGCTTCGGGAACCCCAGGGTGCGAACCAGACGATCACTGGCGAGGCCCGCCTCGCCGATGGCCTCGGCGCTGCGGCCCTGTGCCACACGGCGCAGCCACAGCATCTGCCCCAGCCGATCCTGCGCATGGGCAAAGCCCAGGCCGAACCACGCGTCGGACTCGCTGAGAGCGAGAATGTGCGGGATGCCGCGCGCATCGCGATCGATCGCCAGCCGACCCGTCAACCCTTCGACTCGCAGCTGACCCGCCACCATCGGGAAGGCATCCCGCGCCGCGCGCTCGCGCGCCATCCGCAGGCTCAGGCCGTAGGCACCGGCCCCGGTGGCCAGCAGCAGGATCAGGCCGATCGCCAGGCCCACCCTGCCCGGCAGCCAGCGGCGGCGTCCTTCCGGCCGCCCGTCGGTCACTGCCCGGTCGCCTCGAGGAGCACCGTCGCCAACGCGTGGGTCCGGCTGCGGGAGACCGCCAGGTGGGGTCGGGCGGCCCCGCCGCGCTGCGCCGCCAGCTCGTCCGCCACGCGGCCGACGGCCCCGCGCAGCCTCAGCTCGAGGGACTCGGAGAGGGCATCGCCACCCGCTCCCGCCCCCACGGTCTCGATGTCCACCCAGCGCACGCCCTTCGCCCAGCCCGTACCGACCGCCTTCATCACCGCTTCCTTGGCGGCGAAGCGGACCGCGTAGTGGAGTGCCGGCCGCCGGGAGCGCCGGCAGCGCTCGATCTCCGCCGCCGTGAACACGCGTCGCTCGAAGCGGTCGCCCCGCTGTCCGAGGACACGCTCGATTCGCGCAATCTCGATCACGTCGACACCGCTGCCGATGATCATCCGCCCCCCAAGGGTTGGCACCTACGATAGTGGAGTTAAGCTGCGCGCCGCTGCCTGCTCATCGGGCGGACCGTCTGCCGGCGGAAGTACAATCCCGGCGCCGGCGTCACCCGGCAGCCCTCCCGGTACCCCCATGACCGTACCCAGCCTCGACAGCCTGATTGCAGACCCCGGCGTGCGGGGTCGGCGGGTCTTCCTGCGCGCCGACCTCAACGTGCCCATGAAGGACGGCCGCGTCACCGACGATTCACGGGTGCGCGCATCCGTGCCCACCCTGCGCCGGCTGCTGGCCGCCGGCGCCCGCGTGGCGCTCGCCTCCCATCTCGGGCGCCCCAAGGGCGAGCGCAAGCCGGAGCTCAGCCTGCGGCCGGTGGCGGACACGGTGGCCGAACACCTGGGCCGCCCGGTCGCATTCTGCCCGGAGTGCGAGGGACCCGAAGCGCAGCAGGCCGTGGACGCCCTCGGCGACGGGGAGGTCGTGCTGCTCGAGAACCTGCGATTCCACGCCGGCGAGACCGGCAACGACCCGGACTTCGCCGCGCGCCTGGCCGCGCTGGCCGACGTCTACGTCAACGATGCCTTCGGGACCTCCCATCGCGCCCACGCGTCGACGGCGGGCATGGTTCCCCATGTCGCGCACCGGGCCGCAGGCGACCTGCTGGCGAGCGAGCTCCGCAACCTGCGCGTCGTCCTGGAGCCCGAGCGACCGCTCCTGTGCCTGCTGGGGGGCGCCAAGGTCTCCGACAAGCTCGGCGTGCTCGAGGCGCTGGCGCCTCGCGCGGACGTGCTCGCCGTCGGGGGCGCCATGGCGTACACCTTCCTGGCCGCGGCGGGAGAGCCCGTTGGCGACTCGCTGGTGGAGCCCGACCGCATCGAGGACGCGAGGCGCGTGGTGCAGGCGGCCGAGAAGGCCGAGAAGCGACTCCTCCTGCCGAGCGACCACGTCGTCGCCCGCGCCGTCGAGCAAGGTGCCGAGACCCGGACCGTCGACACGATCCCCGACGGCTGGCTGGGTGTCGACATCGGACCCCGGACCGCGGCCGCCTACGCGGCCGAGGCGCAGCGGGCCGCCACCATCCTGTGGAACGGTCCCATGGGCGTCTTCGAGATCGACGCCTTCGCGGCGGGCACCGAGACCGTCGCGAAGGGCGTGGCCGAGTCCGCAGGGCGGTCGGTGGTCGGCGGGGGTGACTCGCTGGCCGCGATCCACAAGCTGGGACTGGGCGCCCAGATCGGACACCTCTCCACCGGCGGCGGCGCCTCGCTCGAGTACGTCCAGGGCCTCGAGCTGCCCGGTGTCGCTGCACTCGAGAAGCCATGACCCGACCGATCATCGCCGCCAACTTCAAGATGAACCGGACTCCGACGGAGACGGCCGCCTACGCCCCCGCGCTGGTGGCCGCCATCGCGAACGTGGACGACGTCGAGGTCGTGGTCGCCCCGCCCTTCCCGGCGCTCGACCGCGCGGCCCAGGCCTTCGCGAGCAGCCCGGTCGAAGTGGCGGCACAAAACGTCCACGCCGAAGCCGAGGGAGCCTTCACGGGCGAGGTGTCCGCGGTCATGCTGAGCGACCTCGGCTGCCGCTACGCGATCGTTGGCCACAGCGAGCGGCGCCAGCTCTTCGGCGAGAGCGATGCCGACGTCGCCGCCAAGGCCGCGGCCGTGCTGGCGGGCGGCCTGCGCCCGATCGTCTGCGTGGGTGAGACCCTCGAGGAGCGCGAAGCGGGACGGACCCTGGCCGTGGTCGAGGCGCAGCTCGCCGGCAGCCTGGCCGG
>JANQSB010000534.1 GCA_028284295.1 Myxococcota bacterium
TACGACCTCTCCGACTACAGCTTCGGGAGCTTCGGTCCCGACGCCGCGCGCTACGCCTACCTGCAGTCCTACGCGTTCATCGAGTTCCTGTCCCGTTCGCACGGAGACGACTCGGTGCGAAGACTGTGCAAGGCGCTCCTGCGGAAGCGGGACATCGATCGCGCCTTCAAGGCCACCTATCGCGCCGAGCTGGCGAAGCTCGAAGACCGCTTCATCTCCCGCTACGGTCGGGTCGGGGGATAGATCGGGCGTGAGAAGCTCGCGTGGGTCCTGGACCCGGAGACCGGCCCTGAGACCGGCCCTGGTGCCGGCGCTGATACTGTGCCTGCTCTGGCACGGCCCCGCGGCTGCCGAGGTCGACGAAGAGGCGTCCGAGTCGCCCGACGCCCCGGCCGCGGAGGCAGCGGCCGCCGCCGACTCCGGGGGGCTCCCGCGCGGCATGCGCGCCACGGGTGTCGACGCAGCGCGCATGGCGCCCATCGGCGTGCCGACCTCGCACGCACTCGAGGAGGGCGAGTGGGGCTTCTCGTATCGCTACGAGTTCACCCACTTCGACGACATGCGGGACGGCACCCGTCGCCGCCAGACCGACGACGTGCTCGTCCGCTTCGACGAGACACCGCGCACGCGGGACCTGCAGGTGCACACCTTCGGGGTCTCCTATGCACCGCACCGCCGCGTCACCCTGAACCTGCAGCTGCCGGTCATGACCCAGGAGACCAACCTGACCGCCCAGGGTCCGCCGCGGGAGCGCTTCGAGACCAGCTCGAGCGGTGTCGGCGACCTCGAGCTGCGCGTTCTGATTCCCTTCATGCGCAAGAACAACGAGGCGCTGCAGGTGGAGTTCGGGCTCACGGCGCCCACGGGCAAGAAGAGCAAGCGGGACACCGGCGCCGGCGGCCAGTCGAGTCGGCTCTCCTTCGACCAACAGCCGGGCTCCGGCACCGTCGACATCCTGACCGGAGCGGTCTATCGGGGTCGCTGGCAGACCCTCAGCTGGGGACTGGTGGGGCGCTCCACCTTTCGCTTCTACGAGAACTCGAGCGACTACCGCCTGGGCCACGAGTACCTGCTCTCGACCTGGCTGGCCCAGTCCTGGACCGACTGGATGAGCACCTCCCTGCGGCTGTCCTGGGAGCGGCGGGAGAAGGTCAACGGGGCGGCCCGTACCAACGTGAACCCCGAGCGCGATCCCAAGAACCAGGCGGGCGAGACCATCGATCTCGGCCCGGGCGTCAACTTTCGCCTACCCTGGCTGGGCGAGCCGCGACTCGGGGTGGAGATGTCCTGGCCGGTGTTCCAGACCCTCAAGGGCCCCCAGCTGGAGCGCGACTGGCAGCTGACAACGGGGTGGGAATGGGACTTCTGAGCATCGCGATCCGGAGACGTCCTCGCGCCTTCGCCGTCGCCGCGACGGCGATCGCCTTCGCCTGGGTGGCGCTCGCCTGCAGCGACTCGCAGAAGCATTCGGGCCACGGGGTCGTGCACGAGGTCTCCCCGGACGACAAGCAGGTTCTCGTCGCCCACGACGACATGCCCGGGCTGATGCCGGCCATGACGATGAACTTCTCGGTCTACGACCCCGAGCTGCTGGCGAGCCTGTCGCCTGGCGACGTGATCGACTTCGAGCTGACCGCCGAACGGGGCAGCTTCTGGATCTCGGACGCGGAGGTCGTCGGTCGGGTCACGCCCGAGGATGGCTGGTCGCTGATGGGGGACGGACTGGTCAAGAGCGATCCGGCACCTCCCTTCGCCCTCCGCGACCCCGACGGCCGCGAGGTGTCGCTCGCCGGTCTGGCCGGCACGACCCTGCTGGTGGACTTCATCTTCACGCGCTGCCCCGGTCCGTGCCCGAGTCTCACGTCGAACCACGTCGCGGTGCAGCGGGCGCTGTCGCCGGAGCTGCGGGAGCGGGTGCACTTCGTGTCGATCTCGATCGACCCCGAGCGCGACACGCCCGAGGACATGCGGGCCTACGGGCTGGCGCGCGGAGCCGATCTCGCGGACTGGTCGTTCCTGACCGGACCGCCGGAACGGATCGCCGAGGTGATGCGCGCCTACGGGGTGGGCAAGCGGCCCACGACGGAGGGGGAGACCGAGCACGTGCTCGCGACCTTCCTGATCGACGGGCGTGGCCGTGTCGTCAAGCGCTACCTCGGCCTCGACCACGCTCCCGAGCAGATCGCCGCCGACCTGCAGGCGGTCGCGCTGCCCGGCAGCCCGGATGGCGCGCGCGGCTGAGCCGCGCGGCCCACCCATGCGAATCGCCGATCTCGCCGACGGGCTCGGCTGTCCCTTCGAAGGAGACGGCGACCGCGAGGTCGGAGGCGTCGCGGCCCTCGCGGACGGCGGGCCGGACCAGCTGGGCTTCGTAAGGCCCGAGAAGCTGCAGGCAGAGCTCGCCGCCACGGC
>JANQSB010000502.1 GCA_028284295.1 Myxococcota bacterium
TCGCTCCCCACGCACGCCGCTCCGCTTCGCCCGCGCCACCCGGCGAGGGCTGGAAGATCACGCTCTCGATGATGCGGTCCCAGAGCAGCACGGCTGTCACGGCGACGAGAAGACAGACGACGGCCCGCACCAGGATCCGAAGCCTGCTCGTCCGGGCCATCGCCCCGACGCTAGGGAAGGTCGGGACCGGGCGCAGACCCCGGGCCTTGGCGAACGCCAGGCGTTGGCCAGCTGGCGCGTGGCGCGCTCCGCCGTCAGGCGACGCGGCCCTCTGCGATGGCCCGAACCAGATCCGTCGACGTCAGGATGCCGACGAGGGCTCCGCCTTCGACCACCGGCAGGCGGTGGATTCCCCGTTCGACGAGAACCCGCGCCAGATCCTGCAGGGAGGTCTCACCCGTCACCGTGATGGGTTGGGTGGACATCACGTTCTCCACCCGGAGGCCCTCGAGACGCTGCCCGACCTCGGCACCGATCTCATCGAGGGACGAGTCCGGCGGACCGGCGACGTCCCAGTAGTAGCTGGACTCGTACTCGGCCAGGCTCTGCTCGACGGCGAGCCTGCGCACGATGTCCGTCCGCGAGACGACCCCCAGCAGGCGTCCGTCGCGCGACACGACCGGGAAGCCACTCTGTCGCGAGTCGCAGAAGCGGCGATCCAGGTCGGCGAGCGACATCTCCGGGCTGACGGTATCGGCCCCTGGCTGCATCAGATCCCGAGCCCTCAGTGCCACGAAGTCCTCCGATCCCGACGCGTCGACCGCATCTTCTTCGATCTGGTCTTCAAGAAGTGTGCCTCTCTTCGATAGCGGCGAGGCGCGGGGCATGTCGCTTGCAACCGGCCCTGTGTGCGCGCATGGCAGCGCTCGGGACGACGCCAGGCACGAGAGGATGTGGAATGCCGACACAGATCCGGGACCTGATGACCCAGGAGGTGGTGACCCTCCACCCGGACATGACGCTTCGCGAGGTCGACCGCGTGCTCCTCTCCTATGGCGTGGGCGGAGGGCCCGTGGTCGAGGACGGTGCGCTCGTCGGCGTGGTCAGCCGTTCCGACATCGTCCGCTTCCTGTACGGCGAGCAGAGCGAGGCCTCCCGGGTCTCCGGCTACTACACCAGCCCCTTCCCCATCCCGGTGCCGGCACTCGAGCACCTCGCGCGAGACACGCGTCGCATCGCGGACCACATGACGAGCGAGAAGGTGCGGACGATCATGTCCACCGACGTCCGCTCCGTGGAGCCCGGAGACTCCGTGCGTGCGGTCGCCGCGATGATGGTCCAGGAGGGCTTCCACCGGGTTCCGGTCCTGGAAGCCGGGCTCCTCGTCGGCATCGTGACCTCGATGGACCTGGTGGCGCAGCTGGCCGAACGCGGACTCGCCGGGGACTGAGCGGAGCCGTGGGTGGCGCGGGAGTCAGCGGGGCCCGCGGTCGCGCAGGCTCGCATGGGTCTCGAACGCGATCTTCCTGGCGTGGACGATGTAGCGCTGGGGAGCGTCGCCCACGTAGTAGAACGGATAACAGGTGACGAGCGTGACGGCGTCGTAGTCGGTCGGATCGAGAACCTCGACGGCCGAGGGGTCCACGATCTCGATGCGGTCCACCTGATAGCGACTGACCCCCTGCAAGGTCGTCAGCGAGAGCTCGTCGCCGGCCTCCACGTTGCGCAACCCGCGGAAGAAGCTGTCGCGATGGCCGGCGATGCCAACGTTGCCCGACTCTCCCGGTTGCGGAGTGCCCTCGATGTGGCCGACCGCCCGGTTCAGCGTGCCGTCGTCGGTTCCGGGCAGGACCATGACCGAGACGCCTCCGTCCGGGACGTCCAGGCGGCCCAGCGCCGTGACGGGAGAGCCGCTCCGCTCCTCGAAGTGGGCGCGCCGCGCCGCCGACCACGAGCTGGTGTCGTGCTCCTCGGCGTGGATCGCCGACACCAGCTCGTCGAAGGCCCGCTTCTCCCGGTCCTGAAACCAGGATCCCTGGGCACACGACACCAGATAGGCGCCGACGCAGATCACCCCGACGCCGGCCAGCAGCCGCTCCAGAGCGACCACCAGCGCGGTGGGGCGTCTTCGCCGGAAGCTTCCGGCCTGACTGCGAGACGGACTCACGAGGTCCGGATCGGCCCGGCGCTAGTCGCGCCTGAGCGAGATCCTGCGGCTCCAGCGAACGATGCCCGCGAGTCCCAGGGCGCCGAGGCCGGCCAGCCCCACGCCCGGCATCACGCTCGCGGTCTTCGGGAGCTCCTGGCGCACCGGCGCTGCCGGAGGCGGTGCGGGCTGCGCCACGGGCGTCTCCACGACCGGCTCGGGCGCCGGCTCGGGGGTCGTCTCGACCACGGGCTCCGGCTCGGCCACGGGCTCGGGTTGCGACGCGCAGGCCAGGCCGACCAGCGCGACGGCCAAGGTGATCACGAGTGCTCGGATCATCGGGATGACTTCTCCTCTTCGGAGGGGGGTCGTTCGGGGCGCAATCCTCGCACACCCACGGGGAAAGCGCCTGGGTCTGGACGGGACAACCCCAAAATCGGCTGTTGTCTAGAAAATATCTTTACCTATATCTAGACAAATGCCGAAGAGACGCGTACGGTTCGTCCTGGAACCGCCCCTGAAAGCGCCCGGAGGCAAGAGCCATGAACAACTTCGAGTCCGACATCCAGACCTACCTGCGCGAGATCGCCGAGTGGCCGGTGCTCGAGCCGGAGGAGACCACCCGCCTCGCGCACGCCTTTGCCCGGGCCGGTCGCGAGTTCCTCGAGAGCATGCACCGGATCCCGGGAACGGCTCACAAGATCGTCGACCGCTGGCAGGAGCGCGCCGACGCGGGACTCGTCACCGGCATGATGTGCCACCGGGCGCGGGACGAGCGAAAGACCGACTGGAGTCGCCACCTCGATCGCTGCGTCGCGGGAATCCGTCGCGCGCTCGAGCGCGGCTGCGAGGAGCCGGACGAGGAGCTCAGCGCACGCGTCGCCGAGGCCGACATCCTCTACGAGATCCTCGAGGAGATCCACCTCGAGCTCGTCGAGGTCTCCCGCGCCCGCTCACGGGCCGCGCGCACCGCGGCGCAGCGCCTCGGACTCCGCAGCGAGGGTGGCCGCAAGGCGCTCGCCCGGGCCACGGCAGCCCGAGGGCGCCGGGACGAGGCGAAGCAGCACTTCGCGCAGAGCAATCTCCGGCTCGTGGTGGCGCGCGCCAAGCGCTTCCGGGGGATGGGGGTCCGTTTCGA
>JANQSB010000550.1 GCA_028284295.1 Myxococcota bacterium
AGCTCGTGGCTGAAGGTGCGTGCCATCAGGCAGTCGACCCAGCGCGACAGCGCGCGGGCCACGTCGGCGACACTCTCCCGGGTGCCGATCCCGACCTGCTCGGGACGCAGCAGCACGGCGTGGCCGCTGAGCTGGGAGATGCCCGACTCGAAGCTCACGTGGGTCCGCAGCGAGGGCTTCTCGAAGTACATCGCCACGGTTCGGCCCGCCAGGCTCGGCGGGCGCTCTCCCTGGCGATGCAGCCGCTTCAGCTCGTGGGCGCGATCCAGGATCTCCCACAACGCCTGGGCCGACCAGTCGGCAAGACAGATGAAGTCCTTCGGGTCCGCCATCAGGGCACCAGCAGGGTTCCCACACCCGCGTCGTCGGTGAAGATCTCGAGCAGCACCGCGTGCAGGACCCGGCCGTCGATGATGTGGGTGCGCGAGACGCCGCCTGCGAGCGCGTCCATGCAGCACTCCACCTTCGGGATCATGCCCTCCCGGATGGTGCCCTCCGCGATCGACTTGCGGGCCTCCTCGACGCTGAGCTGGCTGATCAGCTGGCCCGAAGCGTCGCGAACCCCCTCGACGTCGGTGAGGAGCATGAGCTTCTCGGCCGACAGGGCCCGCGCCAGGGCGCCGGCCGCTTCGTCGGCGTTCACGTTGTAGGTGAGGCCCTTCTGGTCGGCACCGATGGGTGCCACCACGGGGACGAAGCCCGCGTCTTCGAGAGCGGAGATGACCGTCGAATCGACGGCGACGATCTCGCCCACCCGCTTGACATCACCGCCTTCGACCCGCTTGGGGCGCACGCGCAGCATGGCACCATCGCTTCCGGTGAGACCCACGGCCTTGCCGCCCGCCTGCTGGACCAGCTCCACGATCTCGCGGTTGACCTTGCCGCCGAGCACCATCTCGACGACCTCCATGGTGGCGTCGTCGGTCACGCGAAGGCCGTTCACGAAGCTCGACTCGATCCCGAGCCGGCCGAGCGCGTGCTTGATCTGGGGCCCGCCGCCGTGGACGATCACCGGTCGCACGCCGATGTACTTCAGCAGCACCACGTCGACCGCGAAGGAAGCGCGGAGCTCGTCGTCCTGCATGGCGTGACCGCCATACTTGATGACGATGGTTCTCCCGACGAAGCGCCGCATGTAGGGCAACGCTTCGACCAGCACGGCCGCCTTGTCGACCAGATCCTTCATGGAGCCCTCAATCCCGGCCCGGGAGGCGCGGACCGCTCGTGTCCGGGCACGAGAGCGCGCCTACTGCCTCGCCTGCCGGCGCGCCTCCGCCACCTCTTCGATGGACTCGACGAGACTACGGTACAGGAGCACGTTGCGCACGGCGGCCGAAAGAGCCGCCGCCAGCGCCTCGCCGGTACGCGGCGAGGCCGTCGCGTCGACGGGCAGGAAGATCCGACACAGGCCGACGACCTTGCCGCGCAGCCGCAGGGGCACGCACAGCAGGGGCCCGACACTGCCGTCCTCGGGCGTATCGACGTCCGGGTCGTAGCGCGGGTCGAGGTCCGGAGACTGGGTGGCGACCAGGCCGCCGCTCTGGAACACGGTGCCGGTCAGGCCGCTGCTGGTGGGCAGGGTCTTGCGGTCGACCCGCGTCCCGCCGTCCAGCTGCGCCTCGCAGACGAGCTCGCCCGTCCGCGGATCGGCCAGGTAGAGGGAGACCGGGGCGGCGCCCAGCTCGCGCTCGAGCGGCTCGAGCACGGCCCGCAGCACGCGCTCGGGCTCGACCTCGTTGACCAGCGCATCGCAGATGCTCCGCACCAGGTCTGCGTCCCGGTCCGGGACGCCGCCCGAGAGGATCGGCATGGTCATGGAGTCGAGCGCGCCGGGCGAAGAGCTGCCGGGCGAGGCGGGCTTGGACTCGCGTACCGAAGCGAGCAGCTCCGCGACCCGGCCAGCCAGCAGGCGCAGCAGCGCGAGCTCCTCCGCCCCGAAGGCCTCGGCTTCCGGCTCGGTGGCGCACAGCACGCCGAAGACCTGCTCGTGGGGCTCGCCCTCGCTCAGCACGGCGTCGGCCAGGGTGACGGGGGCCTGCCCGGCCTCGACCGCGCCGCCGTTCACCGCGCCGCGCGCCATCAGGGGCACGACGACGAAGCTCTCGCTCTCGTAGCGGCCAACGACGCCCGGGTCCTCGAAGCGATCGTCCTGGCTGCGCTGCACCACGAGCAGCGCCTCACCGCGCTCGGCGACGCCTCCCGCGACGCCCTCGCCCAGGACGGTCGAGGCCAGCTGATCGATCGGCTCCGTCTGCCCGACGCCGGCCACCACCCGCAGCTGCCACGGCTCGCCGAGCCCGTCGGGATCGCCGCTGCCCGCGTCGCGGATCAGCAAGGAGGTCCGCCGGGCCTCGAGGAGCTCCGCGGCGCTCTCCACCGCCGACTGCTGGAGGAACTCGACCCGGGCATCGCCCGACAGTCGACTGGCCCCCCGTGCCAGCTCCTCGGTCAGCGAGACGACGCGCGCCAGACGCGTCCGCAGGCGATCTGCGTCGGCCGCCAGGGAGTAGCTCTCGGCCGCGCGGCGCACCGCGAAGACCAGCTCTTCGTCGTGCAGAGGCTTCGCGAGGTAGTCGCTGGCGCCCAGGCGCAGCGCCTCGAGCACGGTCTCCTGGTCGGTCGACGCCGACAGGACCAGCACCCGCAGCCCCGGCCGCTCGTCGCGCAGTCGGCGAAGCACCTCGATGCCATCGATGCCCGGCATCCGGATGTCGAGGAGCAGCACCCCGACCTCGGGGTCGCGGGCCAGCGCCAGCCCCTCCTCGCCGTCTGCTGCCGTCACGCACTCGATCCCCGCCGTTTCGAGGACCTCCGAGATCGCCTCCCGGAAGAAGCGCTCGTCGTCGACGATCGCGACCCGAATCTGCATGGCTCCCCCCTCGCCTGCGTGCCCGCCGCCCTCGCACCCGGCCGGACCGGACCCACGCAGCTTAGAGGATGTACTGCGAGACGTCCGTGTTCTCCACCAGATCGGAGAGCCGTTCCTCCACGAGGGCCGCGTCGATCACCACGCGACCCGACGGGCGGTCCGGCGCCTCGAAGCTGAGCGGCTCGAGCAGGCGCTCCATCACCGTGTGCAGGCGCCTCGCTCCGATGTCGGAGCTTCGTTCGTTCACGGCAGCCGCCACGTCGGCGATGGCGCGCACGCCCCCTTCCTGGAAATCGAGCTCGATCCCCTCGGTGGCGAGCAGCGCGGTGTACTGGCGCACCAGGGAGTTCGTGGGCTCGGTGAGGATCCGGACGAGGTCGTCCTTGTCGAGGCTCGAGAGCTCGACGCGGATCGGAAAGCGCCCCTGGAGCTCCGGGATCAGGTCCGAGGGCTTCGCGAGATGGAACGCGCCAGCCGCGACGAACAGGATGTGGTCGGTCCGCACGGGTCCGTGCTTGGTCTGAACCGTGGAACCTTCGACGATGGGAAGCAGGTCGCGTTGCACGCCTTCGCGCGAGACGTCGGGTCCCTGCTTGCCGCCGCCGCTACCCACGGCGACCTTGTCGATCTCGTCGATGAAGACGATCCCGCTCTGCTCCACGCGTTCGACGGCCAGCTCGCGCACCCGGTCCTGATCCACGAGCTGCGCGGCCTCTTCGTCGGCCAGTGCGTCCCGCGCCTCGCTCACCTTCATCTTCCGCTGCCGCGTTCGCTTGGGCATCATGCCCCCCAGCAGGTCGCGGAACTGCACCCCCATCTCCTCGACTCCCTGGGGCGTCATGATCGACAGCGAAGGCCCCGCCGCGTCCTCGGACAGCTCGACGTCCACCAGCCGGTCGTCCAGCTCGCCCAGGCGCAGCAGCTTGCGCAGCTTCTCGCGGGTCTCGCTGGCCTCGGGCGAAGGCGCGGGAGGCGCCGCTCCGGGCCCCGCGATCGGCGCCGGCAGCAGCGCGTCGAGCAGGCGTTCCTCGGCGCGCTCTGCGGCCTGGGCCTGCACCGCACGCTGCTCCTCCTCGGAGACCATGTTGATGGCGAGCTCGCAGAGGTCCCGGATGATGGACTCGACGTCGCGGCCCACATAGCCGACCTCGGTGAACTTCGACGCCTCGACCTTGATGAAGGGAGCCTGGGAGAGCCGGGCCAGACGCCGGGCGATCTCGGTCTTCCCGACGCCGGTGGGGCCGATCATGATGATGTTCTTCGGCGCGATTTCTTCTCGCAGCTCCTCGGGCACCTGCTGTCGCCGCCAGCGATTCCGCAGCGCGATGGCCACGGCCCGCTTGGCCTCGCCCTGCCCCACGATGTAGCGGTCGAGCTCCGAGACGACCTCGCGAGGGGTGAAGGCATGGTTGGACTTCTGTGCGTCGGCGAGGATCGAGGGGTCGGTCACGAGACGAGAACTCACGAAGGGTGCCTGCTCAGGGCAGGGCTACCACGTTGATGCGGTCGTTGGTGTAGATGCAGATCTCCGCGGCGACGCCGAGCGCCTCGCGGACCACCTCCTCGGCGGAGAGCGAGGTGTGACGCAGGAGGGCGCGACCGGCCGCCAGCGCGAAGGAGCCACCGGAGCCGATGGCCGCGATCCCGTCGTCCGGCTCGATGACGTCCCCGTTCCCGGACACCACGAGCAGGCTCGAGGCATCGCCCACCAGGAGCATCGCC
>JANQSB010000576.1 GCA_028284295.1 Myxococcota bacterium
CGAGTCCGCCAGCTGACGGAAACAGGAGAAGAGGGCGACATGAGCGACTCCGCCGAGCGCATCCGAACCGGAAAGTCCTGGGAAGAGTTCTGCGACACCTTGAAGGCCGCGGGGCAGGTGATCCTGTCTCCCGACGCGCCGGACGACCTGCTGAACCGCGCGGAGGGCTTCCGCTACCTCAGCCGCCTCACGCGGGCCGGGCTCGAGGCCTTCATCGAGTACGCGGACCCGCACGCACCGGAGCTGCATCGCCCGATCCACGAGACGGCGAAGATCGGCGCCGACAACCCGGACAACTACTACCAGACCGCCCAGGTCAGCGGCGCCCACGAGTACCGGATCGTCGGCCGGCGCAACACCATCCACTACCTGGACTTCGCGACCCAGACCGCCGGCGTCGCCAGCACCGGGGACTCCCAGCAGAGCGGACACCTCGACGCCGCCGATATCGAGATCGCCGACGACGGCAGCTTCGAGATCGTCCTCTCCTGCGACGAGAAGCCCGGCAACTGGCTGCGCATGGCCCCCGAGACCACGCAGCTGATCGTGAGGCAGACCTACCTCGACCGTGAGACCGAGACACCCGCGGACCTGCGCATCGAGAGGATCGGAGACGACAAGCGACCCGCCCCCGTCACCGCGGAGCTCGTCGACCAGGGCCTCGGGCAGGCCGCCGGGCTCGTGATCGGCTGCACCAACCTCTTCGCCGGCTGGGCGAAGGGCTTCCAGGCCCACAGCAACCAGCTCCCCAAGTTCGACGACTCGGTCTCGATGGGCGCCGGGGGCGACCCCAACATCTGCTACTACCACAGCTACTGGGAGCTGGGTCCCGAGGAGGCGCTCGTCATCGAGGTGACCCCGCCCGAGTGCCGCTCCTGGAACTTCCAGCTCGACAACCACTGGATGGAGTCGCTGGACTACCGCTACTACCGCGTGACCCTCAACAAGCACACTGCACGCTACGAGTCCGACGGGTCCGTCCGGATCGTCGTCGCCCACCAGGACCCCGGACACCCGAACTGGATCGAGACCGCAGGCCACGACCGCGGGACCATGTGCTTCCGATGGATTCGCGCCGACGAGCACCCGGAGCCCCGCTGCCGGGTGGTGAAGCGTTCGGAGCTCGGCTGATGCCGGCCGGAGCGCGGGTCCGGCTGCCCCCGAACCGGCTGCCCGTCCGGGCGCTGAACGCCGCCTGGGGAACGGCGTGGCGGATGGGGATCGGCAAACCCAGGCTCACGCGGGATTCGTTGGTCCGCGCGGCCCGTCGGCAGACCGGGCTCGAAGACCTGGGAAGCGACTTCGACGACCCCGTCACCCGCGACGCGCTCTCCCGGCTGCTGCGCGCGCTCGAAGACGAGGCGCGCCTGCACCCCTTCGGCCGCGCCGTCATCCGCAGCACCCTGGTCGGCTCGCTGGCGACCCGTCTCCGGCTGGAGCAGCTCTCGAGCGCCCACCCGGAGATCGAGGCGGAAGCCGTCTCCACACCCGTCTTCATCGCCGGCCTGGCGAGGACCGGGACGACCCTGCTGCACCGGCTGCTGGGCTGCGAGCCGCGCCTGCGTCCCCTGCGCTCCTGGGAGGGACTGTCTCCGGCGCCGCCCCCGCGCACGCGGAGGGACGGCGACCCGCGAAAGGCGAGGGCGCGAACCGCCGAACGCGCCCTGCGCTACCTCGCGCCGGAGTTCTTCGCGATCCACCCGGTCGAGGCCGACGGCTACGAGGAGGACGTGCTGCTCCAGGACGGCAGCTTCATGAGCCCGACGGTCGATGCCACGATGCCGGTGCCCTCCTACAGCGCCTGGCTCCACTCCGTCGACCAGGGGCCCATGTACCGCTACTTCCGCCGCCTCGTGAAGCTCCTGCTCTGGCAGCGGGACGGGATCTACCTCGGGAAGACCCCGCACCACCTCGAGAACCTGCCCACCCTGCTCGAGGTCTTCCCGGGCGCGAAGGTGATCGTCACGCACCGCGACCCCGCGCGCGTCGTTCCGTCCTTCTGCAGCATGATGGCGCACGGTCGCCGGCTCTTCAGCGACGTGGTCGATCTCGCGGACATCGGGCGCCAGTTCCACGCCAAGCAGCTCAAGGGTGTGACCGACGCCATGGAGGCGCGGCTTCACCTGCCCGAGAAGAGCTTCGTGGACGTCCACTATGCCGACCTGATGGCGGACCCGCTGAAGGAGATCCGTCGCATCTACGACTTCCTCGGCTGGGAGCTGCGCGAATCGACGGTCGCCAGCATGAGCGGCTTCCTCGCCGCGAACCCGAAGGACAAGCGCGGCGTGCACCGCTACACCTCGGAGGACTTCGGCCTCGGTCGCGAGCAGCTGGACGCCGACTTCGCGGCCTACCGCGACCACTACGGGATCGCGCGCGAGTCCTGAGCTCGCGCGAGTTCAGCCGTCCCCGGGTCGGGTTTCCGGCGCCTGCATCTGCAGGAAGACGGCCGGCGGACGCTCGTCGGGAGTGGCGAGGATGTAGATCATCGGACCGGTGGTCTCGCCTTCGGCGTGCAGCGTCCCTTTCGGAAGCACGAGCCGGTCTCCCTTCCGGAAGTCGTGCCGCTCCCCGTTCTCGTCGAGCAGCCAGGTCTCGCCCTGCAGCACGTAGCCGCGGATGTCGGCGTCGTGCCAGTGGAGGGGAAGCGCCGGCGAAGCCTCCGAGAACAGCGTGTGAGGCCACAAGCCCTCGGCCTCGATGTCGGCGAAGACCTCGGCCCTCGTCTGGAAGAAGTTCCTGTCGATCTGAAGGGTCAAGGTCGCCTCCGGGGAATCGGGCCCTGCGGTGAAGGGTACCTTCTCGGCTCGCTTCCGGAGGGGAAATGAAGACCACCCACGACATGACCGGCCGCAGCTGTCTCGTCACCGGCGCCACGGACGGCCACGGCCGGGCCGTCGCCGAGGCGTTGGCGGAGGCGGGCGCCGATCTGATCCTGCTGGGCCGCAACCCCGCCAAGTGCGAGGCCGTCCAGCGGGAGATCGCGGAACGCACCGGCCGCAAGCCCGAGGTCGTTCTCTGCGATCTCATGCAGCGGACGGAGGTCGACCGGGCGGCCGACGAGATCCTCGCCGGCGACCGGCCGCTGCACCTGCTGGTCAACAACGCGGGCCTCGTGAACCTCCATCGCGAGCTGAACGGCGAGGGAATCGAGCAGACCTTCGCGGTCAACTACCTGGCGATGTTCCAGCTGACCCTGCGCCTGCTCCCGCGGATGCGAAGCTCGGCACCGGCGCGCGTCGTCAACATCTCGTCGGACACCTACCGGATCGCCCGTCTCGACCTCGAAGACCTCCAGCTCGCGAAGGGCTATTCGGTCAGCCAGGCCTACGCGCGCTCGAAGCTGGCCATCCTCTACTTCACCCTCGAGCTCTCGCGCCGCATCGAGGGAAGCGGCGTGACCGCGAACGCCGTGGACCCCGGACCGGTGGCATCCAACATCGCGGCCAACAACCCCGGCATCCTCTACTCGCTGGCACGCCCGATGATCCGGGGGCTCTTCCCCAGTGCCGCTCGCGCGGCCCGTACCTGTCTGCTGGTGGCGACGGACCCGACCCTGGCCGGCTCGAGCGGAGGCTACTGGCGCTCGCGGCGGCTGCGCGCACGACCGCTCAAGCATCCCGACCCCGAGCTGCAGTCCGGGCTCTGGCGGGAGAGCGTGCGACTGACCGGAGTCGACCTTCCCGACGGCTGGACCCCGGCCGGCGAAACGGTCTAGAATGCCCGGCTCGCCATCAAACTGCGTTTGGAGCTCGAAACGATGACCGCACCGTGGATCACCTACCGCCCCGAGCTGAAGGTGCTCGACTGCACCGTCCGCGACGGTGGACTGATCAACGACCACCTCTTCGACGACGCCCTCGTGAAGGCCGTCTACGACACCTGCGTCGAGGCCGGGATCGACTACATGGAGATCGGCTACAAGGCGTCGAAGAAGCTCTTCGCACCCGCCAAGCACGGCGCCTGGAAGTTCTGCGACGAGGACGACCTCCGACGCATCGTCGGGGACAACCCGAGCTCCCTCAAGCTCTCGGCCATGGCCGACGCCGAGAAGACCGACTACCACGAGGACATCCTTCCCAAGAAGGACAGCGTGCTCGACGTGATCCGCGTCGCCACCTACGTCCACCAGCTGCCGGTGGCGGTCGACATGATCAAGGACGCCGCCGACAAGGGCTACGAGGTGACCTGCAACATCATGGCGATCTCGATCGTCCAGGACGCCGAGATCGATCAGGCCCTGGAGGTGCTGCGCGAGGCGCCCTGCAGCACGGTCTGCGTCGTGGACAGCTTCGGCTCGCTGTACGGCGAGCAGATCGCGCGCCTGGTCGAGCGATACAAGAAGGCGCTCGAGGGGACCGGCAAGGAGATCGGGATCCACGCCCACAACAACCAGCAGCTCGCGTTCGCGAACACCATCGAGGCCATCGTGCACGGCGCCAACCGGATCGACGCGACCGCCATGGGCATGGGACGCGGAGCGGGCAACTGCCCGATGGAGCTGCTGATCGGCTTCCTCCGCAACCCCGCCTACCGGGTCCGTCCGATCTATCAGCTGCTCCAGGACCAGATGATCGGCCTGCGCGAGAAGCACGAGTGGGGCGCGCTCATCCCCTACAACATCACCGGACAGCTGAACCAGCACCCCCGATCCGCGATCGGCATCCTGGAGAGCGAGGAGAAGCAGGACTACGTCGGCTTCTACGACCGGCTGGTCGCGGACCTCTAGGGAAGGCCCACACGGGGCGCAGGCTCCGGGCCCTGCCGCTACAGGAAGGGTCCCGTCACCTCGAAGGTGGTGCCGGGGTTGTGCTGCTCGCTGAAGTACATGCGGCGACCGTCCGGGCTGAGGGCGGGACCGGTGATCTCGGTCCCGGTCCGACCCGTCAGCTGCGCGAAGGGCCGGGCCTGGCCCGACGGCGTGAGCGCCACGATCTGCAGGTCGCCCGCGTCCTCGGCCACGTAGAGGTCGCCGTTCGGCGCGGCGAACACGTTGTCGGGGTCCTGCAGCTCCGGCGGACGCGAACGCGCGAGGTCGTAGACGAGCTCGAGGGTCTGGGCAACGGTGTCGAGCTTCCAGACCCGCGAGTCGGCGGTGGTCGCGAAGTAGAGGCTTCCGTTCGCATACCAGCAGCCCTCGCCCCGTGCGAAGCGGGTGGGTGCGTCGAGCTGGTAGCGCGTGGCGCGCTCCTCGGCGGGGTAGAAGGCGGGGTTCTGAGCGCCTCCCGCGACGGGCTGCGGGTTCGGAAGGTCGTGCCAGACGACGGGGCGCTTCTCGCCCGGGCGGATCGCCGACAGTGCCCCGGTCCCGCGGATCTCGGCCGCCGCGAGCCCTCCCTCCGAGAGGTCGGGATAGCGCGAGGGTGTGAAGCGGTACAGGAGGCCGTCCCGCTGGTCTTCGGTGAGGTAGAGGCAGCGGTGGACCGGATCGACGGCGGCCGCCTCGTGGCGGAAGATGCCCAATGCGGGTCGCGCCTGGCCCTGGGAGCCGGGGGCAAGGGGATCGCACTCGAAGACGCGACCCCAGTCGACCTCCTCGCAGGAGAGCCAGGTGTTCCAGGGCGTGGGGCCGCCGGCGCAGTTGAGGCAGGTGTCCGTGAGGATCGGGTAGGCCTCGCGGATGGCGCCGTCGGCATCGAAGCGGATGGCCCCCACGCCTCCGCCCCAGAA
>JANQSB010000606.1 GCA_028284295.1 Myxococcota bacterium
ACCGTGCCGATCTGGAAGAAGGAGGTGGCGACCGACGGCGAGTACTGGGTGGACGATCACGCATGAGCGACGCGAGCCCCCGACACGCCCATCACCACCACCGCAAGGACGCCGTGCGCGAGGTTCCGACCGTCGTCGTGACGGTCAGCGACACCCGGACCCTCGAGACCGACACGGGCGGGGCGCTGGTCGCCGAGCTGCTCGAAGGGGGAGGGCACCGGGTGCTCGAGCGTCGGATCGTTCCCGACGAGCCCGGCGAGATCGTCTCGGCGCTCGAAGCGGCCCTCGAGCGCGACGGCTGCCGTGCCGTGGTCTTCACCGGCGGAACGGGGGTCGCGCCCCGGGACGTCACCCCGGACACCGTCGAGCCCAGGCTCGAACGGGTGGTGCCGGGCTTCGGCGAGCTCTTCCGGCTGCTCTCCTACGAGGACATCGGCTCGGCGGCGATCTTGTCCCGTGCCCTGGCCGGCATCGCCCGGGGTCGGGTCGTGTTCGTCCTGCCGGGGTCGCGCGGAGCCGTTCGGCTCGCTCTCGACAAGCTGGTGCTGCCCGAGATCGGCCATCTGGCCGCCGAGGCCGTCAAGACCCGGTAGGAGCGGGCCGAAGAGCAAGCGTGGCCCGTCGACCGACTCCGGACCGGATCCAGCCGAGCCCTGCCCCCCCGAGCCGGCGGCGCGTGGGGTCGGTGTTGCACATCGGCTGCCTGCTCGTGTGCGGCCTCCTGGTCGCGGCCGGCCCGGCTGCGGCCGAGCACTACGTCTGGATCGACGAGAACGGGGTCACCCACTTCACCAACGACCCCGAGGCGGTCCCCGAGGCCCACCGGGGAGCCGCGACCCCGGACGTCGACGAGACCCGGAGTCTGTGGGACGCCTACATCCTGGGCGAACGCACCGGCACGGCGCCCGGCACCGGCGGCAGCGAGTCGGACCGGATCACGCGGCTCCTGAGAGGCGCCGAACGCGACCTCCGGCGCGGCGAGACCTCGCGTGCGGCGGCGGCCCTGAAGAGCGTCATCGACTTCGACCCCACCCGTGCCGAGGCGCACTGGTATCTCGCGCTGCTGGATCGCCAGCGCGGGCGCTACGACTCGTCGGAGTCGCACCTGCGCGCCTTCCTCGCGTACGCGGGCCCCGACATGAAGAACGAGCGGGCCTCGGCGGAGAAGCGGCTGCGGGCCCTCGCCGACGAGCGGCGCCTCGCGGACGCCAGCCGCGTTCGGGGCAAGATGCAGGTGGTCGGTCTCGACAGCCGCCACTTCCGCATCCAGGTGGACGCGGAGCTCGATCGCACCCGCGCCGACTACGCGAAGACGGTGCTTCGCTACCTGGAGGACGCGCGGGCCCAGGTCTCCGCCGACCTGGGCGTGGAGCCCGAGGAGCCGCTGGGCGTCGTCTTCTACGGCCGCGCACGCTACGACCGCGAGCACCGGCACCGCTTCTCCTTCGCCACGGTGGGCTTCTTCGACGGCCGGATCCACGTGGCGTCTCCCGCTCATCCGAGCGGTGAGCTGCGTTCGCTGCTCTTCCACGAATACGCCCACGCGCTCTACCGGGAGCAGACCGGGAGCGATCGGCCCTACTGGCTCAACGAGGGGCTCGCCGAGCGGATCGAGCGCCGCTCGCGGCGCGTCCCTCCGTCGACCCACGGCGAGCGCGCCGCGCTCCGGGCGCGCATCGAGTCCGACAGCTGGATCCCGTTGCGCTCCATCGCCCGCAGCTTCTCCGGCCTGACCGACGAAGACGCGCGGATCGCCTATCTCGAGTCCGTCGTGGTGGCGGACTGGATCGAGAGCCGGACCGACCGCCTTCAGCGGGCGCGACTGCTGTCGCGCCTGGGCTCGGGCTTCTCCATCGACCAGGCGCTGCACGAGATGCTGGGCATGGACACCGACGAGCTGGACGCGGCGGTCCAGGCCGAGATCCGGTCCGAGTTCCCGGAGCTCGCCCGCAGCGAGGGGGACCGGGAGGGCGACTGAGAGGCGCGGGGCCAGGGCGCCCGGGGCGCCTCAGCGACCGGCTCGGGCCGCCTCGTCCTGCAGGCGGCTGGCCTCGAGCAGCAGCTCCGTGACCGAGGCCGTGATGGTGCGGTCGTCCGACGCCACCTGGGGCTCGAAGCGGAAGCGGCCCTCGACGCTCGAGACGATGGCGACCGCCGCATCGAAGCCGAGGGCCTTCTCGGTCTCGGCGTGTACGGGGTAGCCGGCGTCCATCCAGATCCGGCCCTTGCCATCGCGCGAGCGCAGCTCGAGCAGGCCGCTCTTGCGGCCCATCTCCAGCAGCTGGAGCAGCGCGTCGGGCGGGATCTCCGACAGATCGCCCTGGAAGGCCTCCGCCGAGGTGGCGGGCAGCCGCTCGGCGATCATGGTCTTGGCGGCGCTCGGCTCGTCGTCGACCATCCCCACGTCGCCGTCCACCTGGCAGAAGACGATGATCGACGAGCCGATCTCGATCTTGTCCCCGGCGTTCAGGACGGGCGAGCCCTCGATCGCCTCTCCGTTCAGGAAGGTGCCGTTGGTGGATCCGAGGTCGCGGATCCGGAACCCACCGCCCTCGTGGAAGACCTCCGCGTGGCGTCGCGAGACGTCGTCCTTGCGCAGCACCAGCTCGCAGCTCGAGTGCCGCCCGATGGCTGCGGGTGTGTCCGCACCGAGCCGCAGCGGCAGGTGGGGCGGACAGAAGAGCAGGTAGGAGCGATCGCCGTCCATGCCCGAGGTAGCGGCAGGTCCGCGCCGTCACTTGAACCGGTCGCATCGAAGCTGCGTGCGGCCTGCCGGAGAGTTGCCGGCGACAGGGGCCCGGTTCGGGAACGCCGTCCGAGTCCGGTCACAGGCCCTCGAGGCTCACCCGGTCGCCGCGCTTCCAGCCGTGGGCGCGGGCGAAGCCGGCGGGCACCTCGAGGACCTGGTCGATCAGCTCGGGAGAGCGGACGGTGACGGGCCGCTCGCCCTCTTCACGGGGGTGGGGGACGAAGTGTGCGATCCCGACGATGCGCGACTCCCGGATCCAGACGATGTCGATGTCGAAGCGCATGCGCTTCATCCAGAAGGTCGCGAAGTGGGGCCGTTCGTAGGGGAAGAGCATGCCCCGGCCCCAGGGCAGCGAGTCGCGGTCCCCCAGCCCGAGCGCCTGCTCGCTGCGCGTTCGCACCACCTCGAGCTCGACCGTGGCGTCGCGGATCGTGGCCCGGGGCGTCTCGGCCTCGCTCGGCCCGGCCGAGCAGGCCGCGGCCAGGGAGATGCCCGCCAGGGCGGCGACGAGCCGCCGGGCGGGACGCGGTCTCGCGGGCCGGGGGCGTCGCACCGATTGCCTCAGTCGTTGCTCGGCGCGTAGTACTCGAAGTCGACGAGCTGCGACTCCATGTGCGCCTTCAGGTCGCGCAGCAGTCGCGCCTCCAGCTGTCGGACCCGTTCGCGGGAGACGCCGAACTCCTCCCCCAGCTCGGCCAGGGTCAGGGGCTCGTCGGCCAGCAGACGAGCGCGCAGGATGCGCGTGTCCCGCTCGGAGAGGTCCTTGGCGAACTCCTCCACCTGCTCGAGGAAGACCCGGTGCATCTCGCGGGTGCCCACGCGGGTCTCCGCACTGCTTCCGGGTGTCGCCATGTTGTCACCGTAGGTGGTGCCGCCCGTCTCGTCCCGGTGGGCGGGCATGTCCATCGAGAGATCGGGACGAGCGAGGGTGGCCTCCATGCTGCGCACGTCGTCCTCGCTGACGTCGAGTCGCTCGGCCAGCAGCTTCGGCTCGACCTCGAAGCCTTCGAGCTCGAGCTGCCGCTTCTCCTTGTTCAGTCGGAAGAAGAGCTTGCGCTGCGCCCGGGTGGTTCCCATCCGGACGCTGCGCATGTTGTCGAGGATGTACTTGAGGATGTAGGCGCGGATCCAGTAGACCGCGTAGGACGAGAGCTTCACGCCCAGGTAGGGGTCGTAGCGCTGAACGGCCTCCATCAGTCCGACGTTGCCTTCCTGGATCAGGTCCAGGGTATTCGCCCAGGCGCGCCGGTAGTCCATGGCGATCTTCACCACCAGGCGCAGGTTCGAGAGGACGAGCTGCTTGGCCGCGTCGACGTCTCCGTCTTCGACCCAACGCACGGCCAGCTCGTGCTCCTCCTCGCGGCTGATGGGCGCGTGGTGGCGCAGCTGTGCCATGTAGCGGGTGAGGGCGGAGACCGTCCCGCTCTCGCCCGCTGCGTGCACGACCGGGACGGCGCTGTCCCCGTCGCTGTCGTCTTCCTCGTCGTCCGGGGACGGGTCCGGCTCGTCCGGCGACAACACCTCGGCGGTCAGCGGGACGTCGGAGTCTTCCACCAGCTCGAAGGCGGTGGTCGTCACCTCCTCGGCTTCCGACTCACCGGCGGGGTCCGGGGTGTGGCCGGGCTCGTCGGAAGAGGGCGCGGTGCTGGCTTTCGGGTCCCGTTTGCGGGCGCTCACGCGCAGATCCTCGGCCACCGGGGGAGCTGGATCCCGGTCAGGCCACGGTAGCAGACGGCCCGATGCAACAGCGGCCGACTCCCTGGGGAGCCGGCCGCTGGATTCGCTGGCGGCGCTTCGGGCCGGGCCCGTCGCGCCGGGACGCTACTGCTTCAAGCTGCGGATGTACCCGATCAGCAGAGCGATGTCGGCGTCGGACAGGGTGGGGTTCGGCATCATCATCGCCGAGCCGCCGTAGGCCGCGGCGCCGTTCTTGATGACGAGCGCCAGGTCCTCGTCGGTGCCGGCCGTGCCGTCGCCGTTCGCGTCGAACTTGAAGTCGCCCTTGGTGTAGTCGCGGGGCTTGGGGTCGAGGGCCGCGGCCACAGGACCGTCTCCCTTGCCCGTCATGCCGTGGCAGGAGTTGCAGTTGGTCTTGACGAAGACCTCCTTGCCCTTGGCGGCGTCCGCGTGGGCGGCACCAGCGAGCATCAGGGCGGCGAAGGTCGCGAAGATCGTTGCGAGGTTGCGGAACATGGTCTTCTCCTCTGCGCGGTTCTCGAGCGCGGCGGAACGTAGAGACGGGCCCTGGAGCCGTCACCGCAACGGAGCGTTGCAGCCCCCGGGGCGTGGGCCATGTGGGCGCGACTACCAGTCCAGAAGCATCTGGAGGAGGAGCCGTACCCCCACACCCGTGCCTCCCTTGATCTGACAGGGGGTTGCCGCGCTGGTCCAGCCGGTCCCGGCGATGTCCAGGTGTACCCACGGCGTGTCACCCGTGAAGGCCTGGAGGAAGGCGGCGGCCGTCGAGGCTCCGGCGTCCCGGCCGGCGGTGTTCTTCACGTCGGCGATCGTGCTCTTGACCGCGCGCCGGTGCTCGTCGAGCAGCGGCAGCGGCCAGGCGCGCTCGCCGGCCTTGTCGCCGGCGGCACGCACCCGCTCGATCAGCTCCTCGTCGCTGCCGAAGAGGCCGCTGGCCGCTTCGCCCAGCGCCACCATGCAGGCGCCGGTGAGTGTCGCGAGGTCGACCATCGCGTCGGGTGAGAAACGCGTGCGCGCGTAGTGGAGCGCGTCCGCCAGCACGACACGACCCTCGGCGTCGGTGTTGAGCACCTCGATGGTCTTGCCCGACGAGGTGCGCACCACGTCGCCCGGTCGGTAGGCGCTTCCACTCGGGAGGTTCTCGGCAGCGCCGATCACTCCCACGACGTGCAGGGGCAGCGCCAGCTCGGCCACCGCCTGCATCGCGCCGACCACGGCGGCGGCGCCGCTCATGTCGTGCTTCATCTCCTCCATGCCCGCACTCGGCTTGATGGAGATGCCGCCCGAGTCGAAGGTGACGCCCTTGCCGACCAGACACACCGTCGGTGCCGACTTCCGTCGCGCCTTGTGCTCCAGCACGATCAGTCGCGGCGTTCGGGTGCTGCCGCCTCCGACCGCGAGGATGCCGCCCATCTTGCGGCGCCTCAGCTCGGCGACGTCCATCACCTGACACGCGAGTCCCGTCGCCCGGGCGACCCGGCGCGCCTCGCTCGCGAGCTTCGAGGGCGGCAGGTCGTTGCCGGGTGCGTTGGAGAGGTCCCGGGCGAGGTTCTGTCCTTCGGCCAGGATGCGCCCGATCTTGGTGGCCTTCCGCACGGCCGCCAGCTGCTTCTCCCCGCTACTGAAGATCGTGACCGTCCGCACGCGACCCGGCTCGGCGTCGCCCAGATCGCGATAGTCGTCGAAGCGGTAGCCGCCGAGCACGCAGCCTTCGGCCACGGCACGGGCGGCGTCGGGTGCCGACAGGCCCTTGATGCGGGGAAGCCAGAAGGACACGCGCTGGCTCTTTCCGCGTCCAGCGCGACGCACGGCGCTGCCGCCCGAGCGCCGCAGACGCTCTCCGGTCACCTTGCCGTCCTTTCCCAGGCCGACGAGCAGGACCCGACGGATCTTCGTGTCGGAGCCCTGGCCGCCGTCGGGGTAGAGCAGGGCGGTCTGTCCGGCGCTGCCGCGGAAGTCGCCGCTCGCGACCGCGGCGGCGATCACGCCGCCGAGGCGGCGATCCATCCGCCGCACCGCGGGCGGAAGCGCACCCGCGTCTCCTTCGTCCCCGAGCTGCGTGAGCGGAAGCGCCAGCAGGTCCGCGCGTGTGTCGCAGGGGTCATGGCTGCTCGTCGTGATCTGCATCGTCTCCGGTCCTCGACTCGCGTTGGCAGGCTTCTGCCCTGGCTCCCGGGGCGACCCCGGGGCTCGAATCCACGTCGCTTTCGCGGCCCATCCCGGCGATTCGGCGACTTTTTCCGGCTCGTGGAAGGGGAGGCGCTATGCTCGCCACCCGCGCACGTCAAGAGGGGGGCTTACGTGGGGGGCTTCGACATCTTTGCCCTGGTGTGGGGGGCGAGTCTTCTGGTGAAGCTCGTCCTGGTGGTGCTGGTGCTTCTGTCCGCCATCTCCTGGGCGATCATCGTGTACAAGTACCGCGAGCTGAGCGGGGCCGACGAGGATAGCGAGGCCTTCCTCGAGGTCTATCACGAGAAGCCGCTGGACCTCGCCTACCAGGCCGCGCGCGACCTCGATCGCAGCCCGCTGGTCATGATCTTCCTCGCGACCTGCGCGGACCTCAAGGCGGATCCCTCCCGCGACATCGAGCAGCGTCGGATCGTCAAGCGGATGTCCTGGATGGCGGCCACCGAGGCTCACCGCCTGGAGCGGGGGCTCGCCTTCCTGGCCACCACCGGGAACTCGGCGCCCTTCATCGGCCTCTTCGGAACGGTGATCGGGATCATCCAGGCCTTCCAGGGAATTGCCGCAGCGGGCAGTGCCAGCCTGGCCGTGGTCGCGCCCGGGATCGCCGAGGCCCTGATCGCGACCGCCGTGGGTCTGGTCGCCGCCATCCCCGCCTCGATCTTCTTCAACGTGTTCGCAGCCCGTATCGACGAGATCCGCGCCGCCATCGAGCTCTTCCAGGAGGAGTTCGCCGAGGACCTCGCGCGTCTCGGTCCCGGGGGAGCGCGGGTCTGATGGGCGCTTCGGCCATCCGCTCGCGCGGTCGTCGCGCCCTCTCCGAGATCAACGTCACGCCCTTCGTCGACGTCATGCTGGTGCTGTTGATCATCTTCATGGTGACGGCGCCCCTGATGCAGCAGGGCATCGACGTCGACCTGCCGGACACCACCACCCAGCCGATTCGCGTCAAGAGCGACCCGCTGATCCTCAGCGTGAAGGCGGACGGGACCACCTTCCTGGGTCGCAAGGAGGTCGCCCGGGAGGAGCTGGTGGCGAAGCTCGAGGCGGTGTTCGATGCGCGCGGCTCGGAGGAGATCTTCCTGCGCGCGGACGAGAAGGCGCCGTATGGAGTCGTGGTGCAGGCCATGGCGGCGGCGCGGCAGGCCGGGTCGAAGCAGCTCGGGATCGTGACCGAGCAGGAGCGCTGAGCCCGTGGTGGCGAACGAGTGGCTCGCGGGCCACCACGCCGACGACCAACGGCGCTTCACGCAGCTGCTGTGGGCCTCGCTGGGCGCACACGTCGTGCTCCTGCTCGGCCTCGCCCTGGCGCCGAGCCCGGCGCCGCCGCCCCTGCCGGAGGTGCTGCGCGTCGACCTGGTGGCCGGTCTTCCGGCGCCGCCCCGGGCCGGACCCTCCAAGCCCGCCCCCGCCCCGGCGCCCGCTCCCGTCGCGAAGCCCCGGCCCAAGCAGGTGGTGCTGCCCAAGGAGGCGCCGCGGGCGGTCCCGAAGAAGCGAAAGACGCCTCCTCCGCCCGCCCGCCCCGAGCCCGTCGAGTACGAGGACGCCATGGCCCAGCTGCGCAACGAGCTGGGCGAGCAGACGCCGGCTCCCGCCGCCGCCCCGAGCGGGGCATCCGAGGTGTCGGACGAGGAGCTGATGGCGACCACGGCGCCGGGCCAGACGGGGACGGGCGGCTCGACCCTCGACAAGGACACCGCGCGCTGGGTCATCGCCACCCAGCGTCACGTGCGCAACAGCTGGGTCACTCCACCCGAGTTCCTCAACCGCGGGCTCGCCACGATCGTCGAGGTCGAGCTGACCGCGCTGGGCGGTGTGGTCGGGACGCCGCGCGTCGTCCGGCCCTCGGGCGGTCCCTTCTTCGACGACAACGCGGTGCGCGCGGTACTGCACAGCGCGCCGCTGCCCGCTCCCCCCGCCTCGGGCACCTGGACCTTCAGCTTCTCGGAGGATTGATGAGGAGATCCGCACGCACGCTGCTGCTGTTGCCGATGATCGCCCTGGGTTGGACCGTGCCGGCCCCGGCGGAGGAACGGCCGATCATCGAGATCCACCCCGGCAAGGAGCAGGCCTTCCGGGTGGCCGTCCAGGTGTTCCGCGACGACCTGCGACCGCCCGACCCGAAGCGGTCCGCCGCACTGCTGAAGGCCGTCGAGGAGGGGCTCGACTACAACGGAGTGCTGCTGCCGCTCGCGCGCGAGGCCTTCCTCGGGCCGCAGACCACCACGGAGCTCGCCGGCAGTCGACGCTTCGACTGCGGCGACTGGACGCAGAGCGGCGCGAACGCGCTGGTCGAGGGTGTGATCGACGGCGGCGGCGGCGAGGTCGAGGTGTCCTATCGCGTCTGGGACACGGCACGCTGCGCGCGGCTGAAGCGGGGGACCCTGGTGCGTCCCGCCAACGAGCTCCACAAGCTCGGCGCGGCGCTGTCGGACCAGATCGTCGAGGCCTTCACCGGGACGCGCGGTGTCGCCGACACCGAGATCGCGTTCATCTCGACGCGGCTCGGCTACCGGGAGGTCTTCGTGATCGACGCCGACGGGCGCAACGCCCGGGCCGCGACCCGCAGTCCTTCGGTGAAGATCCTGCCCGACTGGCTGCCCGACGCCGGCGGCATCCTCTACACCACCTATCTCAAGAGCGGCATGCCCGACGTCTTCGTCACCTCCCGGGGGAGGGCCCGGGCGGGCCGCATCCTGCGAGACGTGCTGGACGACTACCCGAAGTACCGCGGCGTCTTCTCCCCCAGCGGAGACGAGCTCGCGCTGGTGGCGACCGTCGGCGAGGCGTCGGACATCTTCCGGGTCAGTCGCAGCGGCAAGAAGGTGAAGCGCCTGACGAACAACGGAGCGGTCATCGACGTGGCGCCCACCTGGTCGCCCGACGGACAACAGATCGCCTTCGTCTCGGACCGCTCGGGAGCGCCCCAGATCTACGTCATGGATCGGGAAGGCGGAGACGCGCGCCGGATCACCTTCCAGAGCAACTACAGCGCCACCCCCGCCTGGTCGCCGGACGGTCGCTGGATCGCCTACGGGGTCCGGACCCAGGGCGAGTTCGACCTGTATCTCACCGATCCTTCCGGGGACGTGAACGTCCCGCTGGTGGTCCACCGCCGCAACGACGAGCACCCGAGCTGGTCTCCGGACGGTCGCAAGGTGGTGTTCAGCTCGGACCGTCGCGGGCGCCACGACCTGTACGTGATCGACGTCAACAGCCAGCGCCTGCAGCGGCTGACGAGTGCCGCCCGGTCCAATACGACGCCGGCCTGGGGGCCGTTCTCGGACCGTTGAGGGGTCCCGGGTCGCAGGCGCTAGAATCGCCAGGGGGGAGGTGAGAGATGCATGGCCGTGCTGGATGGGGCGGCGCAGGCGGGGCGACGAGTCGCCCCCCGCGGGCGCTCCCGACCCTGTTGATCCTGCTCGTCGCAGCGTCGACGAGCGCCTGTGTGACGGTGGCCGAGCACCGCAAGCTCGAACGCCGCGTCATGGACATGAGCCGGAGCGAGAGCGACGGGCAGGCGCGTCAGCAGCTGGCGGACCTGGCTGCGGAGATGGAAGACGTGCGCGCCGAGCTGCGCGAGCTGAACGGGCAGCTGGAGGAGGCGAGACAGCTCGCGACCGCCAGCATGGAAGAGGCCCGAAAGGCCCGGCGCGAGGCGGCCGCGGCGGCCGTGGGAGGTGGCGCGGGCGGCGCCGGCAGCCAGGGATCGACGGGCGATCCGGATCCCGCCGTCGGGGCCGTGGCCCGCGTCGAGGAGGACGCAGCGGCGTCCGCCGAGATCAAGGCGTATCAGGAAGGCGTCGCGGCCTGGCGCGCGAAGGACTATCCGGCCTGCATTGACCGCTTCCGGGGCTTTCTGCAAACTTACGCGTCCTCTTCACGGGCGGACGACGCAGCGTTCTGGATCGCCGACTGCCACTACAAGCAGGGAGAATTCAAGAACGCCGTCCTTCGTTTCGATGACGTGGTCCGGAACTACCCCACCGGGAATCGGGCACCGGATGCCCTCTACCGGCAGGGAGAGTCCCTCCTCAAGCTGGGGCCGGGCTTCCACGAAGCCGCCCGGCGCGCCTTCGAGCGCGTCCTGAAGGAGTACCCGGATTCGGCGCGCGCCGCCGAGGCGAAGAGACAGCTGGAGGCCTACGCGGCCGGCTAGTACGCAAGCAGACAGCGCTTCGAGAGATGCACGAAGCACGCACTCGAAGGACCCACTCGAAGGGCTGGGACCCGAAGGACTGGGACTCGAAGGTATGGGGGATGTAGAGCGTTGAAGAAGCGGGACATGCTCAAGATGAAGAAGCTGCTCGAAGAGCAGCGCGACGAGCTCCTGGCCAACACCCGCCGCACCCTCGCCGGCGATATCCACCTCGACCCCGATGACTTCCCGGACGAGATCGACACGGCCTCGTCCGAGCAGAACCTGGCCTTCCAGGGGCGTCTTCGCGAGCGCGAGCGGGGGCTCCTCTCGAAGATCATGCAGGCCCTCCAGAAGATCGAGGACGGCGTCTACGGGGAGTGCGAGGCGTGCGGCGAGGCCATCGGCCTGAAGCGCATCCAGGCCCGTCCGGTCGCCGAGCTGTGCATCGACTGCAAGTCCGAGCAGGAGCAGCTCGAGCGCCGCGAGGGCTAGGGCGCATGCCTCGCGGCCCGGTGCCGTGAGCGTCGGTGCCGGAGACGACTTCGTGCACGTGCTCGGGGTCGAGAGCTCTTGCGACGAGATGGCGGCGTCCGTGGTCCGGGGGGGCCGAGAGGTGCTGGCGTCGGTGGTCCACTCCCAGACCGAGGTGCACCGCCCCTACGGCGGGGTGGTGCCGGAGCTGGCCTCGCGCGACCACGTGCGCTTCGTGTCGGCGGTGGCGGAGCGCGCACTCGCGGAAGCGGGAATCGGCGCCGAGGACCTCGACGGCGTGGCGGTCACCGCCGGGCCGGGGCTGGTGGGCTCGTTGCTGGTGGGGCTGTCCTTCGGCAAGGCCGTCGCCTTCCGCCTGGGCATCCCGCTGGTCGGCGTCCATCACCTGGTGGGTCACCTGATGTCCGCCGAGCTCGCACGACCCGACCTGGTTCCTCCCTATCTGGGACTGGTGGTCTCGGGCGGGCACACCGCCCTCTACCGCATCGGCGAGGACGGCGGCACCGAGCTGCTGGGGGAGACCCGCGACGACGCCGTCGGAGAGGCCTTCGACAAGGTCGCCGTGCTGCTCGGTCTCGGCTTCCCCGGCGGACCCGCCGTATCGCGTGCCGCCGAGTCCGGCGACGACGCGGCGGTCGACTTTCCGCGGCCGATGCGGAAGCGGCCCGGACTCGACTTCTCCTACAGCGGGCTCAAGACGGCGGTCGCCATCGAGGTCGAGAAGCGGGGCGGGCGCGAAGCGCTCTCCGCGCAGCAGCTCTCCGACCTGGCGGCGTCCTTCGAGCTGGCCGCCGTCGAGGCGCTCGTGTTCCGCACCCGCAAGGCCATGCGCGAGCACAAGCTGGCGTCGGTGGCGGTGGTGGGCGGCGTGGCCGCGAACCGACGGCTGCGCGAGGAGATGGCCCGGGTCGGTGCGCGGGAGGGCTTCGAGGCGATCTTCCCGCCTGCCTCCCTGTGCACCGACAACGCCGCCATGATCGCCGCTGCGGGCGCGCGCATGCTCCACCGCGGGCAGCGCGACGGGCTCTCGATGAACGCCTTCTCCCGAGCTCCCGTCGCCGCCGTGGTCCGCTAGCGGGATCGTGGGGCTCCGCTTCATCCGCGACACGCTCGCGCGAAACGGGCTGCGTCTGCAGCGCGATCGGGGCCAGAACTTCCTCGTCGAGGACGCGATGGCCGAGCGCCTGGCGAAGCTCTCGGGCGTCGAGGCCGGAGACCACGTCCTCGAGGTGGGGACCGGACTGGGGGTGCTGACGCGGGCGCTGGCTGCGCGCGCCGCCCGGGTGACGACCGTCGAGATCGACGCCGGTCTGGTGGGGGTGCTGCGCGGCGAGGACCTGCTCCCGGCCAACGTGGAGCTCGTCCACGCGGATGCGCTGCAGCTCGACCTCCGGGCGATCGCGGCGGCCGCGGCCGACGCCGCGGAAGGGCGGGTCCGGGTGGTGGCGAACCTGCCGTACTCCGTGGCCAGCCCGCTGCTGCGGCGGTTGCTCGAGCT
>JANQSB010000641.1 GCA_028284295.1 Myxococcota bacterium
GCGAGAAGCGATCGAGGTCCACGCCGAGGGAGGCCAGGTCGAAGGCGAAGGCCGGGGACACGGTCCGGTCCACGAAGCGAACGCGGCCCTCCTCGATGCGCAGCGGCCCGATTTCGACCTCCGGAGCCGCGGTCTCCGCCTCTTCCTCGGACGGTCCGTCCGGCACTTCTTCGGCTGGTGCCTCCTCCCCTTCGAGCGCCTGCACCAGGTTCAGGCCGCTCCGCGTCTGGACCAGCACCAGGTCCGGACGAGCCAGCGCGACTCCCGCCACCCGGACGGCAGCCGGGTCCGAGCGGTAGTCGATGCCCTCGATCGCGAGGCTCTCCCACGCGAGCATCGGCTCCTCCACCTCGGGCTCCGACACCGCCAGCGAGGCGACACCGACCGTCCCCTCGAAGTGGACGCCGGCGGGCACCTCCGGGCTGGCGCCGATCCGCAGCCGCCCGTCGAGATCGAGCTGTCCGTCGCGCACCACCAGTCGGGCGCTGCGCGCGACGTAGGGCTGCAGCTGCCGCAGGGGGAAGGCCTCGAGACCCAGGGTCAGATCGAGGCGCAGGGGATCGACGTCGACCTGGCCGCGGGCCGAGAGGCGGCTGCCCGCTCCCAGGTTCACCACCAGCTCGGCCGCGCTTCCGTCGTCGGGGTCGTCCGCACCGCGAAGCAGGTCCGTCAGGTCGAGCTCGTCCGCGTTGAGATCGATCGGTCCGAGCTCGCGGTCGAGGACCGGCTCGCGGGACAGGTCCTGGACCCGCACGATTCCCCGCGAGAGGACGAGGCTGCGGATCTTCAGAGTGCTGACGGGCGCCTCCGGGTCCTCCTCCACCTCCGGCTCGTCGGTCTCTTCGACGTCCTCCGCCTCGTCGCCCCCGACGCCGACCCCGGCGATGAAGAGCCGTCCGTCCTCGTCCACCTGGATCTCCACCCGCGGCGACGCCAGCTGGAGCGCTTCGAAGACCACTCCACCCGTCAGCAGCGAGAGAAAGGAGAGATCGACGAGGAGGGCCTCCAGAGACGCCGCCGGCGGCTCGCCGGGCCGACCCATCCGGAAGCCGTCGACTTCGAGGCGCAGGGCGAAGGGCTGGAAGGCGACCCGCTCGACACCGCCCTCGAGCTCGAGCTGCTCCGCCAGGACGGATTCGACCTGGCTGGCGACGACCGCGGGCACCACCCAGAAGCCCGCGATCGTGTACAGCACGACGAGGACGACGAGGCACAGGCCGACGATGCGGCCGATCCGCAGGAGGCGAGGCATGGTTCGGGGAGGGGAGTGGCAGAGCTACGGCGCGAGCGCGATCAGAAGTCGTAGACGATGTTGCCGTAGTAGCGGAAGTCCTTCTTGTTGCTTCCCTCTTCGTGGCTGTCGTAGATGTAGGCGACGCCGGCCTTGAAGCCGAGCCCCTCGACGAGCCCCACGGCGATCTTCCACTCGCCCCGGCTCTCGCTGCGGTACTCCGGCGCGTCGCCCGCATCGAGCAGGTAGAGGGTGGCGGCGGTGAGACTCTGACCCTCGGTGTAGTTCCACGCCATCTGGATGGCGGCGAGGACGTTCGGCTCGGTGCGCGTCGGCGCGTCGCCACTCTTCGGCTCGCTGCGCTCGTCCCCGATGGTCTGGCTGACACCGCTGCCGACGCGGCCGATGAGGTTCCACTCGTCGGTGTCGAGGAACTGGTAGCCGACGCCGGCCTGGCCACCCACCCGGTGCTCCCAGTCCTGCTTGGTGTCCCAGCGATAGCTGGCCGTCACGAACGGAAACCAGTTGGTCGGCGGGAAGAGCAGGTCGTGTACGTAGCGGGTATCGAAGAAGTGCTCGCCCGTGCTGCCTTCGGTGCGGCTGACCACGTAGGTCCCGATGTACTGCATGCGGTGCCGCTCGGTCTCCCGGTTGAGGTTGAGCTGGGCGTTGGCGCTGACCTCTTCGGACTTGCCCGTCGAGCCGTTGATGCCCGCGGAGAGCGACTTGTTCCAGCCGCGCAGGATCGGTGTGCCGAAGAGGCCCGGCTTCTCGACCTCCTCCTCGGGCTCCTTGATGTCGGCCTTCGGAATCTCGATCCGACCCAGCACGAGGTGCTGCAGGACCACCTTCTCGTCGTCCTGCTCGAGGATCACGCCCTCGAGCTTCTCGCCGGTCCTCAGCTCGATGGTCTCGGCGGACACCGCCATCGCCCCGCAGACCACGGCCAGGACGGCCCCCACCGCCAACCAGAATCGCATTGCGCACCCCACCTGTGATTGTCGGGCCGGGCCACCCCTCCGGCCGCAAGGACGCGGATTCTGTGACAGCGCTCTGGGTCGGTCAACGCGATCCGGCCATGGAATCGCCTCCCGAGGCAGGTGACCCGGGGTCGTGTCCCGATCCGGAGAGCCGAAGCTCGAGCGGCTCGGGGCCCGATGTCGCGCGGGATGCCCCGAAGGCCCGCCCCGGCCCACCGGCTTCCCAGCCGCGCGCCCGTCTGCTAGAGTTGACGAATCGTCAACTCTGCTCACAGCGACACTTTGAGGCCTCGATGAGCGATTCCGAAGACTGGGTGGGGCGCTACGAGCGGGGCGAGTCCCGCTACCCCTACACCCCCTACCCCATCGGCTGGTTCCGCATGGCCTACTCCCACGAGCTGGATCCCGGGGACGTGCAGCGCCTCCATCGCTTCGGACGCGAGCTGGTCGTGTTCCGGACCGAGTCGGGCCGGGCCTGCGTCGCCGACGCGCACTGCCCGCACCTGGGCGCACACCTGGGTGTCGGGGGTGAGGTCGTGGGCGAGGCGCTGCGCTGCCCCTTCCACCACTGGGAGTTCGAGGGCGAGAGCGGACGCTGCACGAAGATCCCCTACGCGAAGCGCATCCCGCCGAAGGCCGCGCTCCGCAGCTGGCCCGTGCGCGAGCGGAACGGCCTGGTGCTGGCCTTCCATCATCCCGAGCGCAAGCCGCCGCACTTCGAGATCCCCGAGGTCCCCGAGCTCGAAGACCCGGCCTGGATGCCGCTCGACCTGAACCACTGGACGGTCCGCGCCAACTGGCTCGACATGAACGAGAACTGCGTCGACATGGCGCACTTCAAGTACATCCACGGCACCCTCTCCATCCCGCCGACGACGGCCGAGATCGACGGAACCACCCACGTGGCCACGTCGCAGTTCCGGATGAAGATGCCCGGCGGCAACGAGGGCGATGCCCAGCTCGTCACCTACGACCACGGCCCCGGCGTCCAGGTGGTGCGGATGGAGGGGCTGATCGACTCGCTGCTCCTCAACACGTCGACACCGATCGACGCGGAGCAGACCGACGTGAGCTTCGCCTACACGGTCCGGTCCGAAGGCGAGACCCGCAAGGAGCACCTGGCCGCGAAGATCATCGAGGACCTGAAGAACCAGTTCGAGCACGACCGCCCGATCTGGGAGAACAAGGCCTACTGGACCCGCCCCACCCTGTGCGACGGGGACGGACCCATCGCCACCTATCGCAAGTGGGTGCAGCAGTTCGTCTGAGCCCGCGACCCGGCCAGACGGGCAACGCAGCGCCAGCCCGAGCTTGGAACGAGAGACAGCCCGAGACACCGAGCGGAACACCGAGAGAGGAGAGCACCGTGGAGTTCAAGATCGTCGACTGTGACCAGCACGTCATCGAGCCGCCGGACCTGTGGGAGAAGCACCTGCCCAAGAAGTACCAGGACCGGGCCCCCAAGCTGACCCGGGACGAAGAAGGCGGAGACGGCTGGCAGCTCGGCGAGCACGTCGAGTCCCTCGGCCTGGTGGCCGCCAAGGAGGTGAAGCCGCGCGACCTCCGATGGACCGGGACCCGCTACGAGGACATGCACCCCGGAATCTACGAGGCGAAGGGACGTCTGGAGCTGATGGACGAGGACGGGATCCACGCCGCCGTGCTCTTCCCGCCGCAGCGCACCATGATCTACTTCATGACCATCGGCGACGACGACCTGCAGGTCGCCGGCATGATGGCCTACAACGAGTTCATCACCGAGTTCTGCAACCAGGACCCCAAGCGTCTCGGCGCCATCTGGCAGATGCCGGGCACCAAGACCGAGGACGCCGTCGCGATGCTCCGCGAGGCCAAGAAGGCGGGCGCCGTCGGCGTCGGACTCGCCACCTGGCCCAGTGGCGAGAACCTGATCTCCGAGGCCGACGAGCCCTTCTGGGCGGCGGCCGCGGAGCTCGAGATGCCGGTCCACGTCCACATCGGGCTCGTGCCCGCGAAGCAGCCCACGAAGCGGGTCGCCGCCAAGAAGGGGGGCGCGCCGCAGCTGGTGCTGCTGGCCTCGACCATGTCGCGCATGCCGGTCCTGATCGCCGACATGATCTTCAACAAGGTGTTCTGTCGTCATCCGGGCCTCACCATGGTGGGCGGCGAGGTCGGCGCCGGCTGGGTTCCCTACCTGCTGCAGGAGATGGACGACCGCTACAAGCGGAACCGCTACTGGTGCGAGGTCGACCTGGGCGACAAGCTGCCCAGCGAGTACTACCAGTCGAACTGGAAGGTGGGCTTCATCCAGGACCACTACGGCGTGCAGAACTGCGATGCCGTCGGCGTGGAGACGATGATGTGGTGCAGCGACTTCCCCCACCACGGCAACGACTTCCCCCACTCGAAGCACGTCATCAACGAGATGGCACACGGCATCGACGCCAGCAAGAAGGCGAAGATCTTCGGCGACAACGCCTCCGCCCTCTACGGATTCTGACCCGGGCGGCCTGGCTCCCGCCCGCCGGGTGCCAGGCCACGCGGAGATCCCGCCTTCGCCTTGCAGCGTGGGCTTGCGGCAGGGTGGAGACACCGGGCTAGACTCGGCGCCGAGCTCGACCTCCACGGGCTCGCGGGAGTCCTCATGGATCCGTCCGAGATCGAGCGGCGCGTGGCGGCGCTCGAGGCCCGCCTGGCCGTGACCGAGGACGTCCAGGCGATCCATCGGCTCAAGGCCCGGTACGGACAGCTGGCCGACGCCCGATACGGTCCCGACGGCATCGTCGAGCGCGAACGCCTGGAGCAGATCGCCGACGAGCTGGTGGCGCTCTTCAGCGAGGACGCCACCTGGGACGGGGGCCCGGGACTGGGACTGTGTCGGGGCCACGAGGAGATCCGCCAGCGCTTCCTGTCACCGACCCTCCGCTTCTCGTGGCACTACTTCGTGAAGCCGCACATCGAGGTGGACGGAGATCGTGCGCGGGGCAGCTGGGATATCCTCGCCCCGTGCACGAGCGCCGAGGGGCATCCGATGTGGATGTCCGGAAGCGAACACGACGAGTACCTCCGCCACGACGGGGTCTGGGTCCACCAGTCCATGGCCCTGTCCGTGGTGTTCATGGCGCCGCACGACAAGGGCTGGTCCCGGGTCCACCCCGCGAGCCCGAACGATTCGAGAGACCGAGGAGTCCGAAGATGACACCGCCCCGATCCCCCTTCGCATCGCTCGCGACCGTCCGCGTCCTCGCGCTGGCCCTGGCGCTCGTGCTGGGCCTCGGCGCCACGGGCTGCGCCGGCCTGAAGAACGTCATGGGCTTCGAAGAGCAGGTCGAGAAGGCCCAGGCGATGGTCCGGATCGCGGGCAGGATCGAGACCGAGGGACCGGCGCGGGGCACCCTCGTGGTGCTGCTGGCCCGAGCCGAGGAGGGTGGAGAGGCCGAGGACACGCCCGTCGTCGGCGTCGACACCTACGTGCGCGACTACCCCGGCACCTATCTCTTCCTCGTCGCGGCAGGTCGCTACCAGGTCGGCGCCTACGAGGACCAGAACGGCAACGGGTTGCTCGACTCGCACGAGCGGGTCTACCGCGTGCGCGGGAGCCCGATCTACGACCTGAAGCCCGGGGAGTCCGCCCGCGCCGACCTGGTGCTGAAGGACGGGAGCGAGCTCGGCGACCTGCTTCCGGAGCCCGTCGACGTGCTGGCTCTCGTCGAGCGCACCGCCTCCGAGCAGCGCCAGTTCAGCCTGTGGGCCTTCTCGAAGCACGGCACGATCTGCGAAGACCTCCAGGACGAGCGCTTCGGCCCGAAGGCCGGCCCCCGCGGCCTGTGGCGGCCCATGGACTTCCTGAACGACGAGCTGGCGGGCATCTACTTCCTCGAGCCCTACGACCCCCGCCGCATTCCGGTGCTCTTCGTACACGGCATCGCCGGCTACCCCCAGGAGTTCTCGACCCTGATCGAGGAGCTCGACACCGAGCGCTTCCAGCCCTGGTTCTACTTCTACCCATCGGGCTTCGCGCTGGACGGAATCTCGGGCCACCTCGCGACCCTGCTCGAACGCGTCCAGATCGAGACCGGCTTCGACGAGATCGCCGTGGTCGCCCACAGCATGGGCGGTCTGGTCTCGCGGGGCGCCATTCTCAAGTACGCCACGGACACCCAACGCAACGACGTGCGACTCTTCGTCAGCATCTCGACGCCCTGGGGTGGCGACGTCAGCGCGAAGCGCACCGAGGACGCCCCGATCCAGCTGCCGCCCTCCTTCAAGGACATGAACCCCTCGAGCGACTATCTGCGCTGGGTCTTCTACGAGGACGAGGAGAAGCAGTACCTCAAGCCGCTCCCGCGCCGGGTCGACTACCACCTGATCTGGGGCTTCGGAGGCTCGGGCGCGAAGTGCAACGACGGGTCGGTCAGCTGCGCGAGCCAGGCCAGGGAGGAGGCCCAGGAGCAGGCGTTGAGCATCCGCTCGTGGAACTACGAGCACGTGCCGATCCTGCACAGCCCCGAAGCCGTCGCGCGAGTGAAGCTGCTCCTCGACCAGAAGTTCTAGTCCGCACCCGGCGATACCAGGAGAAGCGCCAGCGGCCCAGCAGGTCTGAACGCGGCCTTCTCCGCGTTCAGACTCGCGGAAACTAGTCTCGGCGGATGCGGCGGGCTCCGGCCCGGTAGTGGACGAAGGGAACTCCGGGCCGCGTGCGACCCGCGAGCCGGTCTCGCACCTCGCGCAGGACCAGCTCCGTGACGTCGATGATGTCGAGCTCGAGGGCCTCGCCGATGGGGATCCAGGCGAGATCCAGCAGCTCTCCGTTGCTGCGCAGATCGCCTCGGGCCTCCTCACCGCGTGCCAGGAAGAAGCGGGCGTTGTAGCGGATCGGGTTGCCGGCAGGCGTGATGGCCCGGGCGACGTACTCGAGGTGGGCGAGCCCGGGCCGCAGCCCCTGCTCGTCGCGCCCGCCGAGAACCAGCCCTGTCTCCTCCCAGGTCTCGCGGACGGCGGCCACGCCGATGGCGCGCGCCCGAGCCGGTGGCGCGAACCGCTCGAGATGCTCGGCGACCTCCGGACGCAGCTCGCTCTCGGCGGGGCGGGTCGCATCCGACGGATCGACCCGGCCGCCCGGGAAGACCCAGACGTCCGGCATGAAGCGGTCGCGCGGCGGGCGACGCCCCATCAGCACGCTCGCGCCCTGCCCTTCGCCACGAGCCAGCACCAGGGTGGCCGCATCCCTGGGGCGAGTGGCACGGGGAGTCCGGGGAGACATCGGCCGAGCATCGCGGCTCGCTCCGGACCGGTCAACCACGCCGGACGCGATCTATACTCCCCGAGTGGCTGCCGCCGCAGACAAGCCCGATCCCCGGGATCGCGCCCACGAGCTGGCCCCGATGATCCGCGAAGCGGCCGACGAAGCCGAGCGCGAGCGGCACCTTCCCCAGCGCGTGGCCCGCGCCATGGCCGAGACCGGGCTCTACCGCATCGCGGCGCCACGAGCCGTCGGCGGTGCGGAGTGCGACCCGCGAACCCAGATCGAGACCATCGAGATCGTCTCCGCGGCGGACGGTGCCACGGGCTGGAACCTGATGATCGGGATCGAGAACATGGGCTTCCTGGGTGCGGCGCTCGCACCCGAGGTCGCCCGAAAGCTCTTCGACGACCCGGAGCTGATCATCGCCGGGGCCCTCAATCCGCTGGGCCGTGCCACGGCCGTGCCGGGCGGCTACCGGGTCACGGGTCAGTGGCCCTTCGCCAGCGGCTGCCACAACGCCGGCTGGTTCTGGGGTCAGTGCGTGGTGATGGACGGAGACGCACCGGCGCGGACTCCATCGGGTGGACCTGCTCTGCGCGAAGCCCTGATTCCCCGCGACGGCTTCGAGATCCTCGACACCTGGCACGTCTCGGGCCTGCGCGGCTCCGGCAGCCACGACGTGCGGGCGCACGACTGCTTCGTCCCCGACGAACACGTCACGGGGGTCCTCCAGGGGGGAATGCAGCTGCGCGAGAGCGGCACCCTCTTCCGCTTCCCGCCCTTCAATCGGCTCGCCTACAACAAGGTGGGCGTGGCCACGGGCATCGCGCGAGCGGCAATCGACCACTTCCGTGCGCTCGCCACCGAGAAGCAGCCGCGGGGCTCGCGCAAGCTGTTGCGTGAGAAGGTCGCCACCCACCTCGCCTTCGCGGAGGCCGAGGCGATCCTGCGATCGGCGCGCGCTTTCGTGTTCGAGACCGTCGAGGCGGTATGGGAAGCTGTCGCTCGGGGCGACGATCCGACTCCCGAAGCGCGGATGCTGGTTCATCTGGCGTGCGCGCGAGCGTGTACCGAGTCGGCTCGCGCGGTGGACATCCTGTGCACGGCGGCGGGAACCAACGCCAACTTCGTCGCCTGTCCGCTCGAACGCTGCCAGCGAGACGTTCGCGTGGTCGCGCAGCACATCATGGTCTCCCCCCAGTGGCAGGAGACCGCGGGGAGGGTGCTGCTGGGGCTGCCGGGTGACAGCCCCTTCTTCAACGACTGAGCCTCGAAGAAGCGCTGGCGAGGCTGGGCACGCCCCGGCTCAGCCGTCTCCGCGGGCGCGCTGCAGGTCCCCCGCGACGCCCCGCAGCAGGGCCGAGAAGTCGGTGGAGACCGTCACCATGCGGTAGCCCGTGTCCAGGTGCTTCGGGGCGAGCTCGGCGTTCGCGTGGATCCCGACCGGGATCCCCGCGGCGGCGCAGCGCTCCGCGACGCGCCGATACGCGGACTGATAGGGGTCGGGATTGTCGGCTCCGGGCGACCCCCCGAGCGCCAGGCTCAGGTCGTTGGGGCCGACGTAGAAGGCGTCGACGCCGGGAACCGCAGCCAGCGCGTCGAGCTCTTCGAGCGCCCGGGCCGTCTCGATCATCGGGATGCAGAGGACGTCGTCGTTGGCGGTCTCGAAGTAGTCGCGTGCGAGCCCCGCGCGGGTGGGCCCGTAGCTTCGTCGCCCGGCCGGCGGGTATCGGCAGGCCCGCACGGCCGCTTCCACGTCGGTCACCGTCTCGATCAGCGGGACGATGACACCCCGCGCCCCCGCATCCAGCAGGGCACCGATCGCGGCGGGGTCGTTGGCGGGAGCCCGCACCAGCGGCACCGAGGGGCCGGTCTGGAGCGCCAGGACGAGCTCGGCGGCCGCGCGGGTGTCGATCATGCCATGCTGGAGATCGATGCACACGTAGTCGAAGCCGAGGCGGCCGATCGCCTGGGCGACCCAGGTGTTCGGGATCGCGAGCCAGGCACCGAGCACCGCTTCGCCCGCCTGCCAGCGCTCGGAGAGCGGATTCATGAACCGGGAAGCAGGACGGCCTTGCCGAGCCGACGACGGCCCGCGAGCTCGGCGAGGACGGCTCCCGCCTGCTCCAGGGGAAGCGCTGCGGGTGCCGGCGGCGAGATGCGGCCCTCCGCGATCATCGCCGTCAGATCCGAGAGCAGGCCTTCGTTGAGCTTCGGATCGCGATTCGCCGAGCCCCCCCAGTCCACACCGACGACCTGGCAGCTCTTCAGCAGGATCAGGTTCAGCCGGAACTTCGGGATCTCTCCGTTCGCGAATCCGATCACCAGGTAGCGGGCCCAGGGCGCACAGGCCCGGAGCGCGGGCTCGGCGTAGTCGCCCCCGACGGGGTCGTAGACCATGTCCACGCCACCACCGGAGAGCTCCTTCGCACGCAGCTTGAGGTCCTCGGTCGCGTAGTCGATCTCGTCGTCGGCACCGCGCTCCCGGCAGAGCGCCAGCTTCTCGCGCGTGCTCGCCGCGGCGATCACCCGGGCGCCGAGGGCCTTGCCCACATCGATGGCCGCGAGCCCGACGCCGCCCGACGCTCCGAGCACGAGAAGGGTCTCTCCCGATCGGAGCTGACCGCGTCGATCCAGGGCGAAGAGCGCCGTGCAGTAGCTCTGGACGAAGCAGGCGGCCGTCGCCATGTCGAGGCCCTCGGGCACCGGAATCAGCTGCGCGGGACGCACCTTCACCTTCTCGGCGAAGCCGTTGAGTCCCGGCATCGCCACGACCCGGTCGCCGACCGAGACTCCCGTGACCCCCTCGCCGACGCTCGAGACCGAGCCCGCGATCTCGCTTCCCGGAACGAAGGGCGGCGTCGGCTTGATCTGGTAGAGCCCCTGGGCCATCAGGCCGTCGACGAAGTTCACGCCGCAGGCCTCCGCGTCCACGATGACCTCCCCGGGTCCGGCCACCGGGTCGGGCCACTCCTCCACCTTCAGCTCGTCGAGGGCTCCGAGCGCGCGACAGACGACGGCACGCATCAGGCGAACCTCCGCTTGAGCCAGTCGACGAGGATCGCGTTCAGCTCGTCGGGCTTGTCCTGCTGGGTCCAGTGACCGCAAGCCTCGATCATCTTCGTCTCGAGGTCCGTGCACAAGGCCGGCATCCCCTGGGCGGCCGACGGCGGGAGTGCCGCGTCCCACTCCGCCGTCACCATCAGGCAGGGCAGCTCGAGCTGCTGCACCCCGATCTGCGGGAAGGTGTCGGCGTTGCGGTCGATGTTCCGATACCAGTTGATGCCGCCGCGAAAGCCGCTCTCCTCGTAGGCGCTGACGTAGACACCGAGCTCTGCGGCACTCAGCAGGGGCACGCCGAGCTCGGGCAGCTCGCCCAGGCGGCGGAACGGGTTGGCGTCCATGGCGTCCTCACTCCCCGCGCGCTCCGCCAGGGTCTGCTCCGGCGCGGCACCGCCCCGCATCAGCTTCTCGAAGAGCAGGCGCGGGTCCCGGTCGAGGATCGCCTCGGCGATGCCCGGCCGCTGGAACCACAGGATGTAGAGCTTCTCGTCGTCGGCGAAGAGCTGACGTAGTACCGAGGTACGGGGAAAGGGTGAGTAGGGCGTGTTGACTCCGATCACGCCGGCCGTCCGGTCCGGATAGGCGATGGGCATGCCCCAGACCACGAAGCCCCCCCAGTCGTGGCCCGCGAAGACCGCTCGCTCGATCTCGAGTGCATCGAGCAATCGCGCCATGTCACCCATCAGATGGTCGAGCGCATAGGCCTCGACGGCCTCCGGGCGATCGCTCTGCCCGTAGCCGCGCATGTCCGGAGCGATGGCGCGAAAGCCCGCCTCGGCGAGGGCTTCCAGCTGATGGCGCCAGGAGTAGGCGAGCTCGGGGAAGCCGTGGCACAGGACCACGGCAGGGCCCCCTACGGGCCCGGCCTCGTGTACCGCGAGGGTGATCGGCTCGAGCTCGGATCCGAGCACGCTGGTTCCAGCGCTCAGCTCGATCGGTCGGGCCTCCGGCAGCGACGACATGCAACTCCTCCTGCTCCGCGCAGCGGCACGGAGCCTACCACGCCGAGCTGCCCGGTCCGCCCTTGATCGGACCTGCCAGGTCCGGTGTCACCCAGCCTCCGTAGTAGCCGCCCGGTTGCGGCTCGGCGCGCACCCCGTCCAACCAGCAGGCGTCGACCCGCGCCGGGTGGAAGGCGATCCAGCCACGAATCGCATCGAACTCGGGATAGGGATCGGGATAGGACCAGGCCGCGTCCGGCGAGCCACCCACCTGCCAGTGGACGGCCTCGCCCTTCCACTCGCAGAAGGAGCGCCCTGCCGACGGTCGCAGGCGGGTGTCGTCGACCGCAGACTGCGGGAAGTAGTAGGTGGGCGCGCCCGCGGTCTCGACGACCCGCAGCCCGTCACGGGTCTCGGCGATGGTCCATTCCCCGTGGACTACACGCAGCAGCCGGTCGACGGTCTCGACCCGGGGCGGCCGTGGATAGTCCCAGACGGACTCCTGACCGGGCGCCGGCGGGTCCGCCCAGGGCGGCCGATCCGCACCGCGATAGCGGAAGCGGCTGCGCGCGTGCAGGACCTGGGGACCGGGCGATCGCATGTCTCCTCCCCACTCTCCTCCCCACTCTCCTCCCCACTCTCCTCCCCACTCTACTAGCCGTCTTCCACCCATGCGCCCGCGGGCTCGCCCGCATGGTGGCGGCCGGCTGCGCGTGTGCAATCCTGCCCGACCGCCCGGGCCGCGCAAGCCCGGGATCACCGTGCGCGGCGAGGCATCGCACACGCGACGCAGGAGAGCCAGCATGAGCAAGACCGCCCTCATCACGGGCATCACGGGGCAGGACGGGTCCTACCTCGCCGAGCTGCTGCTCGAGAAGGGCTACCAGGTGGCCGGGCTGGTGCGCCGCTCCACCCACTTCCGGCACCCGAACATCGATCACCTGGTCGGTCGGGTCACACTCGAGCACGGCGACCTGATGGACGCGGACTCGCTCGCCAACGTGATCGTGCGCCACGCACCCGACGAGGTCTACAACCTGGCCGCCCAGTCGGTGCCGGCGGACAGCTGGCACAATCCCATCGTGACCGGTGAGATCACCGGGCTCGGCTGCGTGCGCATGCTCGAAGCCGTGCGGCGGCACCGGCCGGAAGCCCGCTTCTACCAGGCCACCAGCCGCGAGATCTTCGGCGGTGTGAGCGAGGAGGTCGTCGACGAGACGGCCGACTTCCACGCCAACAATCCCTACGGCAACGCCAAGCTCTACGCGCACCTCATGACCCGCACCTACCGGGAGTCCTTCGACCTGTTCGCGTGCGGCGGCATCCTCTTCAACCACGAGAGCCCGCGCCGGAGCCTGCACTTCGTCACCCGCAAGGTCACCATGGCGGCCGCGTGCATCAAGCTGGGCGTGGCGGATCCGCCCATCAACGAGGCCGGCGAAGCTCTCGTCCAGGATGGCATCGTGAAGCTCGGCAACCTGGACGCCGTCCGCGACTGGGGCCACGCCCGCGAGTACGTGGACGCCATGTGGCGCATGCTGCAGCAGGATCGACCGACCGACTACGTGATCGGCACCAACACCGCCTACACGATCCGCGACCTCTGCCGGGTGGCCTTCGAGCACGTCGGCCTCGACTGGGAAGAGCACGTGCGGAGCGACCCGCGCTTCATGCGGCCGACCGAGATCGCGGCATCCCGGGGAAACCCCGCGAAGGCGAAGGCCGAGCTGGGCTGGGAGCCCCGGATCGGCTTCGAGGAGCTGGTGCGCGAGATGGTCGACGCGGACCTCGAGCGTCTGTCCTGAGGCCGGGAGGCCGTCGGCCGCTTCAGTCGGGCTGGGGCGACAGGCTCGGCTTCACGACGGTGCCGGGCAGGGACGCCGTGTTCGTCAGCAGGCGCAGTGGCTGGTTGTCCCGCCGCGTGTTGAACATCACGAGGTCCGGCAGGCCGTCCCCGTTCACGTCTCCGGGGCGGATCTGCCCTTCCGTCTCGATCTTCTGGCGCGCACTGCGGTCCTTGTAGCCCCGCTTCCGGCTCCCGACGTAGACCTCGAGTCTCGAGCCATCGGTCGAGGTGATGTAGTCCAGGAAGCCGTCGCCGTTGAAGTCGTGCTGGAAGCTGGGCACGAAGCCGGCCGGTCGTGAAGTGTCGAAGTCGAGCGGCACCGCCAGCTTGACCTCGAACCAGGGCTCGGGCCGCTGCGGAGTGGCCGGCACCTTGTCGGGCCGCGGCAGCCCGTAGGCGTGGAGCTTCGGGTCGATGGTCTCCTGGAGGAAGATCTCGATCAGCTCGAGCACGTTGATGGGAATCCCGATCCGGATCAGCTCGAGGCTCCCGTTGCCGTCGACGTCGATCAGCTGGTCGGCGCCCAGCACTTCCGGGCTCTCGAACGCGTAGTCGGCCTTGTCGAGGTCCCAGCCCGAGCCGCGATTGAAGTGGATGAAGGTGTTGTAGCCGGCGTCCATCACGCCACCGAGGGTCTCGGAGACGATCAGGTCGGCGAGGCCGTCACCGTCGATGTCCTCGGCCGCGCAACGAACGGCACCCGAGCCCCGGATGTGGTCCTCGAAGGTGATGCGCCCCAGCGGGAGGGACTGCGAGGGAGAGCGGTCGAAACGACCGTCCTCCCCCTGCAGGAAGATCTGCAGCTGGTGGCGGGACGAGGAGAGGATGTCGGTCCGCCCATCGCCATCGATGTCTCCGACGGAGATCCGCGGCGCGTCCAGGAAGATCTGGATGTCGCTCTCGGACAACATCAGACCCGGGGGCTGGAGGAAGAAGTTCGCCCGGGCACCGCTGGCCACCCGTGCCTGGAGGTGGCCGTCCGCGGTCATGAAGAAGGTCTCTCCCATCCCCGGCGCGATCAGCCAGGGAACGGCACCCCCGAACGCGTCGGTCCACATGGGCAGCCGGTCCAGACCCCGCTCGTCGCTCTCCACGCCGATCGTCAGGTCCTGGGGAATCGTGGCATCGCGCACCTCGGCTTCGAGCTGCCCGTCCACGCCCTGCCGGAAAGAGACGATGCCGATGCCTCGGGGCCGCAGGAGCAGCAGGTCGGCGCCCCGGACGCCGTCGACGTCTCCGATGTCGTAGGCGGCGCTCGAGGTGGGCAACGGAATCTCGAGGGTCGGGCGGCCCGGCACGCCGGCCGGGCCCTGGCGATAGAGCCGAAGGCTGCGCCGCTCGTCCGGCGGCATGCCGA
>JANQSB010000643.1 GCA_028284295.1 Myxococcota bacterium
CACGGCGCGCGGGGTCGCGGACCTCGACGGAGACGGCGATCTCGACGTCGCCGTCGCGAACAACAGCAGTTCGCAACCGCTCGAGTGGTACGAGAACGACGGCAGCCCGGGAGGGCCCGGCGACTGGGTGAGCCACGAGATCGACCCGTCGGTGAAGTTCGTTTCCCGGCTGGCGTTCGCCGATGTCGACGACGACGGCGTGCTCGACGTCATCTCCACGAACGCAACGGTGTTCGACTGCGTCTGGTATCGCGGAACGGGAGGCGGCAGCTTCGCGGCCGAGCAGGAGATCTTCAATCCGGTTCAGCCCGTCACCTCGATCTTCGCCGCGGACGTCGACTCGGACGGCGACCTCGACGTGGTCGCCGGAACGGGCGGCACGCCGGCCGTCGACTTCCTCGCATGGTACGAGAACGACGGCACTCCGGGCGGGACGGGTGATTGGACCGAACACGTGATCGCCGACGACCTCGATAGCGTGCTGTCGAGTACTGCCGTCGACCTCGACGCCGACGGCGACCTCGACGTGGTCGTCGCCTCGCGCCAGTCGGACGAGATCCTCTGGTACGAGAACGACGGGACGCCGGGCGGGCTCGGTGACTGGCAGGAGCACGTCGTCTCGACCGATGCGCTCCAGCCCACGCACCTGAGCGTCGTGGACCTCGATCGCGACGGGCGTCCCGACGTCGTCGCGAGCAGCCACACCGACGACACGGTGCGCTGGTTCCCGAACGGCGGCGGCCAGTTCGCGCTGCCGACGGAGGACGTCGCCTACACGGGGATGTTCGACGGGCAGCGCCGCGAGGTGCTGCGAATCGATGCCATCCACCGCGGCAGGGCGGGCGACACCGACGCCGAGATCGCGACCCTCGAGCTGCGCTTCGAAGACGAGATCGGCACCCCGCTCAGCAGCTCACAGGCCAACGTTCTCATCTCGCTCTTCACGATCCACAAGGACGACGGCGACGGTCTGCTGGAGATCGGAAGCGACGCCGTCATCGCGACGCTGACGCCATTCACCCTCTCTGCGGGCGTGCAGACCGTCGTGTTCGCTGACGGCGACGTTGCGGTGCAGGTCGTGGAAGGCGATCCCCAGACCTACTTCGCGGTCGCGCAGCTCGCGGCGACTGCTTCCTCGGAGAGCCCGAATGCCTTCGCGGTCGTCCACCTGACCGAATCGAGCAGCACCGCCGAGGATCGCGACAATGATCTCGAGCTGCTCCTCGAGTACGAGCCCGATCAGAGTACAGGCGTGATCCAGGCGCTTCCCGCCGACAGCAGCGACGCGGACAACGACGGCCTCGCGAATTCCGACGAGCAGTCCATCGGCACCGACCCCTTCGACGCCGACACGGACGACGACCTGCTCCCCGACGGTGACGAGGTGAACGTCCAGTCGACCGACCCGCTCGACGCCGACAGCGATGACGACGGCCTCGAAGACGGCGTCGAAGTGCCGCTGCGCTTCGACCCGAACCTCGCCGACAGCGACGGAGACGGCTGGTGCGACGGACCGGAGAACCCGGGCGGAAGCTGCGCGATGGGCGTCTCGGACAACTGCCCGGGCGCCAGCAACGCCGCACAGACCAACAGCGACTCGCTCGCCGCGGGTGACGCGTGCCAGTGCGGCGACGTTTCGGGCGACGGAGTGATCGACACGGTCGACCTGCTGCGCGTGCGGCAGCACATCGTGGGGGCCGGCGTGACGCCGCCCTTCACGGTCGGGCGCTGCAGTGTGACCGGCCCGGCCGACGCAGGTGCCTCCGACTGCGACGTCGCGGACGCCTTCCTGATCCACCGCTGGTCGACGGGCTCTCCGGCGGAGATTGGAACGAACTGCGAGGCCTACTTCGGTCCGCCCTAGCCCGAGGCCAGCATCGCGGTCGCAGCGGCCGGGGCATCGATCCGGAGCGGTTGCGACTCGTCCAGGCGCTGCGGTCGCGACGCCGCACCCGTCCGATGGGGTACGCGTCGCAGCAGGTCGGAGTCGTACCCGAGTTCCGAGACGCGCTCGTAGAGCTGCCGCCATCGCGCGTCCGAGACCTGCGGCCGTCGCGCCATCACCCAGACGAATCGCCTCGAAGGGACACCGACGATGGCGTGCTCGTAGTCCTCGTCGACCCACGCGATCAGGTAGGCCGACTCGAAGGGCCAGACGAGCTGCACGCGCCACTCCGTACCGCGCTCCTCGTCATGGACGCGGCCGCTCTGCTTCATGACAGTCGGCTCGGCGTCGAAGCTGCCATCGCGGAAGGTGTAGGTGATGTCGATCCCGCCGTCCTCGTCGAGGGCGTAGTGCTCGACGGCGTCGTGTGCGCCCGCCTCGCTGAAGAACGGGAAGTCGATCGGGATGAACGCGAGCACGTACCAGGCTCCCATGAAGCCCTCGACGTCGATCTCGCGGTCGAGCGCGGCCAGGTCGGGGCGGCCGGAGGCGCAGCCCGTCAGGAGCAGGCTCGCGATGGCGGCAGGTGTGAGTGCTCCGAGGGAGCACCGACCGCGGGGACGTGACATGACTTCGACTCCTCTCGGCCAGGCCTTCGGCCCGGGCTCGTCGAGCAGGGGCGCGGGCGAGTCCCGACCGCACCCCTGCGACCTCGCGCCCTGCTAGCGAACCTGCTCGAGGTAGGCCGCAAGGCGCTCGCCGTTCATCGCAATCTGCGCCGACAGCTCGCTCGCCTTCGCCTCCGCGGCTGCGCGATTGGTCGCTTCGCCGACCTGCACGACTCCGACCATGCCCATGATGACGTGCGGCGTACAGGCATAGAGGTAGACGCCCTCCTCGCGCAGCTGCAGAACGACCTCCTCTCCGAAGGCCGAAGACCAGCTCTCCGCGCCCTCCGGCACGAGGCTGCTGGCGGTGTTGTGTCCCGGATCGCCCGGAATGAACCGGACGGTATCGCCCGGCTCGGCGTAGAGGTACGGGGGATCGAACACCATCATCTCCGGCGAAGCACCCGGTCGCTCCAGGACACTGAGCATCCGGATCTCGTGCTCCGCGGCGCCGGCCGCGCCGGCCGCGAGCAAGAGGACGGCGACGAGTACCGCCGCGAGTCCGAACGTGAACTTGGTCATGGCTCTCTCCTTTTCGCTTCCTTCAACGCTGAGGAGGATTGCCGCGATCACGCGTTGTTCAAGAAATTTTGAGATATTTTCTAGACAGCTATTCTGACAAGATTGCGAGCGCGTTGGCCGGGAAGAGCCGGGGCGAGCGCGAGGACTGCACGCGCGCTCGACGGCCCGGGGGGGGGGATCGAAAGTGCGCCACCTCTCGAGTGTGTGCCGATCGGCGCACGCTTCTTCCCCATCCCCCTTCGACTCTTCGCCCTCTCGCCTCCCGATGTGCCGGCTCGCGCTCACCGCCAGAGGCGCAAGTCCATACCCTGGGAGTTCTCGACCGTCGTTCCAGGCGGCGCGAGGTTTACCTAACGTCTGGGGACTGCGTGGATGGATGCGCGCGGAGTGCGTGTGGAGGTCGAAGCGGATGCTGGGGCAGATGCGGGAGTGGATGGAGCGGACCTGGGTGCTCGCACTCGTATGTACCTTCGCGGCGATCGCCGGTCTCGTCGGGAAGCCCGGCCCGGCTGCCGCCGAGGAAGCCTACTCGGTCGCGGCGGTCGCGCTCGAAGGTGACCCCGCGCCCGGGACGGGCGGTGGCAGCTACAGCCTCTCCATCCAGGGCGCCGAGATCAACGACTCGGGTGACGTTCTGTTCTACACGTTCGCGCTCGGCGGCCCGCTGGGCTTCATCGGCATCTTCCTCGAGGTCGACGGCACGGACACGGACGTCGCGCTCACTGGAGAGCCGGCACCCGGGACGGGCAGCACCTACGGCAACATCGGGCCGCCGGGCGTGAACGCATCGGGGGACGTCGCATTCGGAGCTCTGGCGGGAGCCCGGCGCGGCATGTTCCTGGCGTCCGGCGGCGTAGACTCGGCCGTGGTGCTCGACGGCGACACCGCGCCCGGCACGGGCGGTGGCACGTACGCGAGTGCCGGCGACCCGTCGATCAACGACGCAGGCGACATCGCGTTCTCGGGGAGCATCGCCGGGGGTAGCTCCAGCGACGGCATCTTCCGGAGCTCCGGCGGCGTCCTCAGCGCGGTCGCGCTCGTGGGCGACCCGGCGCCGGGGACCGGCGGCGGAACCTACACGAGCTCGATCGTTCCGCCCTTCGACCCGAGGATCAACGCGGCAGGCGACATCGTGTTCGTCGCCTGGGTGACCGGCGACCGTCGCGGGATCTTCATCGATCGCGGCACGCAGTCCGTCGCCGCGCTCGACGGCGACACGGCGCCCGGCACGGGCGGAGGCACCTACGGGACTCCCTTCCTCGGCGGACTCAACGCGTCGGGGCAGG
>JANQSB010000664.1 GCA_028284295.1 Myxococcota bacterium
CGGCGGGCACCGTGACCACGCCCCGGTTCGGCTGGGTGGGGACGGGATTGCCGAACAGCGCGAGGCAATCGTCCACCGAGGCCGTCGTGGCGAGCTCCCAGGCCGGCGGCGTCTCGCCGAGGAGCACCCGGGTGAGGCTCTCGCCTGCCAGCCAGGCCGGGTGGCCTGCGGACTCCAGCCGCGACGCGATCTCGCGCAGCGCAGCGGGAAGGCTCGCGTGCTGGGGCTCCGGGGAGGACACGGTCGGCAGAGTCTACTGGATCGTCGCCGGGTAACATCGCGCGCGTGGATCCCTCGAACCCGCAGCCTCGACGTCGCTTTCGCGCACCGGGCACCTCGTTGGCACTCGAGGCGCTGTTGCTGCGCTGCGCACCCGGATCGACGGCGGCCGAGCGCGCGGGCCTCGTCGAGCGCGGAAGCGTCCAGCTGGGCGGCCGCCGGGCGCGCCGGCTCTCGAGCCGCGTCGCACCGGGGCAGCTCGTCGCGCTGAGCGAGCCGTTCGGGTTCGGGTCCGAGTCCGAAGGCGAAGACACGGCCGCCGGTCCGTGGCAGGTGCTGGCCCCGGCGCCGGCCTGGCGCAGCGGTGTGCTCGCACGCCGCAAGGGCATGCGCTCCGCGGTCGGCTTCGAGAAGCTCGAAGAACGTCGGGGCGTCGCGCTGCTCGAGCTGGTCGCGCGCCCCGACCCGGCCGGCCGCCGGGGTGCGCTGGGCGACGAGCCGGGACTCGCCCCGGATCTGCTCCGGGCACTCGCCGACGCGGGCCACCCGGTGCTCGGGGGCGTGCTTCGCGGCGGGGTGCTGGTCGAAGGGGGATTGCGCCTGGCGCCTGCCGGGGCGCCACCGGCGTGGCCGGAGGAGCCGGTCTTTCCCGGCGACGATGGCACGCTTCCTTCGTTGCGGGTCTCGCGCGCGACGGCTCGCATCGTCGGGCGCGGCCACTCCTGGATCCTGCGCGACGCCGACACCGACGATGCCGCTGGCTTCGCTCCCGGAACCCGCGTCCGGGTCTGCGGACCCGACGACCGCGATCTGGGTGCTGCTTGCGTGGAGGGCAGCGGCCATCTCACGGCACGCATGTGGTCGCCGCCCGGACGTGGTGGAAGGACGGACCCGGGCCGCAGCGTCGAGCAGCGGGTGGCGGATGCCATGCGCCGCAGGCGCCCGCTCTTCGAGTCCGGGGGCGGGCAGTCCGAGACCGACGTCTTCCGTCTGGTGCACGGCGAGGCGGACGGCCTGCCGGGGCTCTTCGTCGATCGGCTGGGCGGGCTCCTGCGCGTGCTGATCGCGAGCCCGGCGACGGCCGCTTTCCGCGGACGCGCACTCGACGCGCTGGTTCGAGGCTTCGAGAAGCGCACCGGCGAAGAGGCTGCGGTCGTCGAGGTCGTTCATCTTCGCGATCGACCGCCGGGCGAGCTCCGCTGCGTGACCCTGCTGCGGGGCGATCCCGATCGCGTGACCCGACGGCTGCCCGTTCGCGAGCACGGCATCCACTTCCGGGTCGATCCCGGACTCGACGAGCCGCTGCGTTCGCGACCCGGCTTCGGGCTCTACCCGGATCAGCGGGACAATCGCGCGCGCATCTGCGAGGGGGCGAACCGCAAGGGGAGGCTGCTCAACCTCTTCGCGCACACCGGCTCGTTCAGTGTCGCCTGGCTGGCCGCGGGGGGTGGCGCGGCAGTCAGCGTGGATCTCTCCCGTCCCTATCTCGGTTGGCTCGAGGAGAACCTGGCCGCCAACCCCATCGACCCGGGTCGGCACGAGTGCGTCCGGCAGGACGGGAGGCGTTACCTCGAGGCGCTTTCGCGAGGCGAGCGCTTCGATGCGATCGTGATCGACCCGCCGACGGCCGCGTCGGGGGGCCGCCGCTTCTGGAGCGTCGGCCGCGATCTGACGCCCCTGGTGGCGCTCGCTCTCGAGCGACTCGAGGGTGGCGGACGGCTGCTGGTCTCGCGCAACGACCGGCGCAGCGGCCGGCTCGCCGAGGGTGTCGAGGAGGCGGCGCAGCTTGCGGGCGTGCGGCTGTCATCCGTGGACCCGGCGCCGCCCGGCATCGACCACCCCCGCCTGCAGGGCTTTCCGGAAGGCGACCCCTTCCGGGCGGTGATGGCGACACGCGCCTGAGCGAGGTGCCGGACCCCGGAGCAGCGGGCCGATATGCTCCCGGTCGGCATGTCCGCTCGACGCAGCATCGCGCTCTTCGCCATCGCCGGGACCTTCCTCCTGGCGCTTCGCCCGGTCGTCGCGGCCGGCGATCCGGGCCTCGTGCTCGAGCTCG
>JANQSB010000668.1 GCA_028284295.1 Myxococcota bacterium
AGGCGGGACGCCAGCAGGAGCGGCGTGTCGCCATCCGCGTCCCGCGCGTCGGGATCGGCGCCCGCCTCGATCAACGCGCGAAGCCCCGCCAGGTCCTCCCCCTCGATCGCCTCGTGCAGAGTCGCGGGCCCCGGCTGCGGCTCCTCTTCGGCCGCGCAGCTCGGCAGACCGCCGAGCAGCACGGCCAGCGGAATCCACGACAGCGATACGCAACGCGCCGGCAACGGACGAGCCTCCGAAAGGCGGCGACGATAGAGCAGAGCGCGGCCGATTGCGCACAGCGAAGCCGGGGCGTTATGTTCGAGCGGCTACCCCCTCCGCGGAGACCGCGCCGTTTGAACCGCCACGCCGTACGGGCGCGAGCCTGGGGATCGCGCCGCCCGCAGATCACGGGCACTCGCCGCCGGCCGGGCGAAGCCCGCGCTGCCGCGGCCGCGCTCGCCCTATGGGCGGCCGCTCTCGGCTGTGCCAGCCCGGATCCGCCGCCGCCCCTGCCCGACGTCTACTCCACCCGCCCGAGCGAGCGGCTTCCCATCGACGGGCTGTGGAAGGTGGAGCGCGAGGAGGTCGCAGCCGACCGGACCGATCCGGAGCTCTGGGAGGGCGCGGACGGGCCTCGCGTGGTGCAGGTCGAGCGCGGACGCATGTACCTCCAGTCGGGGCTCGGGCCCGACGAGCGACACGGGGTCCTCGTCCTCTCCGACATCCACCAGAGCTCGGCCACCGAGTTCCGCTGTCGGCGACCTCTGCGGGACGACGACCGCATCGTCTGGCGTCGCTGCCGGATCACCCTCCTACCCGGTCCCGTGCTGCGGGTCGCGACCCCGGGCTCCCGCGACACCCTCGAATTCACGCCGCTGGTGCTCGCGGATCGGACCTGGTTCGACGCCCAGGCCGCCGCCATCTACATCCTCTCCGCCCGGGAGGCCCATCGACCGGCCCCGGAGATTCCGGTGATCGCGCCCGAGGTGACGGTGCCCGCCCTGCCGCCTCCGCCAGAGAAGGCCGCGCCCCGGATCGAGGTCGCCAAGCCGGCCTCGCGCTTCGGCCGCTATCAGGCCCTGGTCGTCGGCAACGACGACTACACCTACCTGCCGAGCGTGGCGACCGCGCGGGAGGACGCGAAGGCCGTGTCTCGGCTGCTCCGATCCCGCTACGGCTTCGAGGTGACCCTGCTGCGGAACCCGAGCCGATCCGCGCTGCTCGGCGCGCTCGACCGCTACCAGCGCGACCTGTCGAAGCAGGACAACTTCCTGCTCTACTGGGCGGGGCACGGCGCGATCAGCGACGAGGTGGGACGCTGCTACTGGATTCCCGTCGAGGCCATGGGCGACGACCCCACCGAGGGCCTGGCCAACGACGACCTCGCCGCCACGCTGCGGAACATGCGCGCCAAGCACGTGATCGTGGTGGCGGACAGCTGCTTCACGGCGGCCGATCGACGCGAGATCGGCCTCGAGGCGGACGGTCCGTCGGCACGGCAGAAGCTGTCGAAGCGTCGCGCGCGGGTGGTGCTCAGCTCGGGCGGCCTCGAGCCGATCCAGGACGGAGAAGGGGGCAGCCACTCGGTCTTCACCGGTGCCTTCCTCGACGCCCTGACCGAGAACGCGGGCGTTCTCGACGGGAGCTCCCTGTTCGAGCGCATCCAGGAACGGGTCACGGGCGCCAGCCAGACGCCCGAGTACGCGGACATCCGCGACGCCGACCACGGTGGCGGAGACTTCCTGTTCGTCCCGAGCCCCTAGCCGGGTGCCGGGCGGCGGCCCGCTGCGACGAGGCCGCAGGGAGGCTAGTCTCCCGCCGTCCCTGTCGAATTCGTTGGCTGGCGTCCCCCCAGGTGCCGGCCTGGAACATCCAACCGCAGCACCCGGCGCCCGGGCTCCCGTGGGCTCCGGTGGCCTGCAGGGGACCCGTCTTTGCTCCGTCTGCCGGGATCACGCTCCCTTTCCGAGTTCCGACTCGCGAGGCTGCTCGAGCAGCTCCGGGCCGTCGCGCCCGGCGTCCGGTCGCTGGACGCGCGCTTCGTCCACTTCGCCGAGCTCGGTGGCGAGCTGGATGCGGCCGAGCGATCCCTGCTCGAGCGCCTGCTCGAGTACGGACCGCGGGACGAGGCCCCGGCCCCGACGTCGCCCGGGCTGGAGCTGTGGGTCGTCCCGCGGCTCGGGACGATCTCGCCCTGGTCCTCGAAGGCGACCGACATCGCCCACGTCTGCGGCCTGTCCAAGGTCGAGCGCCTGGAGCGGGGCGTGGCCTACCGGGTCGGAGGTGACCCGGATGCACTCGCCTCTTCGACGGGGGCCATCGCCGAAGCCCTGCACGACCGGATGACCCAGGCCGTGCTGCGTCGGGTCGAGGACGCCGAGCGCCTCTTCGACGAGGCCGAGCCGAGTCCTTCGAAGAGCATCGACGTGCTGGGAGGCGGCCGGGAAGCGTTGCTGGAGGCCGACCGGGCCCTGGGGCTCGCGCTCGCTCCGGACGAGATCGACTACCTGGTGGAGAACTTCCGGCAGCTGGGACGCAATCCGCGCGACGTCGAGCTGATGATGTTCGCCCAGGCGAACTCCGAGCACTGTCGCCACAAGATCTTCCGGGCGGACTGGATCATCGACGGCGAGGTCCAGGACCACGCGCTCTTCGACATGATCCGCAACACCACCCGGCAGTCGCCGGACGGCGTGCTCTCGGCCTACCACGACAACTCGGCGGTCATGGCCGGCAACGACGCATCCCGCTTCTTCCCTGATCCGGAGACCCGGGTCTACGCAGCCCACTCCGAGCCGGTACACGTCCTGATGAAGGTGGAGACCCACAACCACCCCACCGCGATCTCCCCCTACCCCGGTGCGGCCACGGGATCGGGCGGCGAGATCCGGGACGAGGGAGCCACGGGGCGCGGCTCGAAGCCGAAGGCCGGCCTGACCGGCTTCAGCGTCTCCAACCTGCGGATCCCCGGCGCCCTGCTGCCCTGGGAGGAGGACGAGGAGAAGGAAGCGGAGACCGGGAGCCGCGAAGCCCGGCCCGCGCGCATCGCATCGGCGCTCGACATCATGCTCGAGGGACCCATCGGCGCCGCGGCGTTCAACAACGAGTACGGCCGTCCGGCTCTGTGCGGCTACTTCCGCAGCTACGAGGAGAAGGTCCCGGGACCCGCTGGCGAGGAGGTGCGGGGCTACCACAAGCCGATCATGCTGGCGGGCGGCCTCGGCAGCATCCGACCCCAGGCCGTCGAGAAGGCCGCCATCCCGGCGGGCGCACCGCTGGTGGTCCTCGGCGGTCCGGCCATGTTGATCGGGCTGGGGGGAGGCGCCGCGTCCTCGGTCGAGTCCGGCGCCAGCCAGGCCGACCTGGACTTCGCGTCGGTCCAGCGCGACAACGCCGAGATGCAGCGTCGCTGCCAGGAGGTGATCGACCGCTGCGTCGCGCTCGGCGACCAGAGCCCCATCCTGTCCATCCACGACGTCGGCGCCGGCGGGCTCGCGAACGCCCTGCCCGAGCTGGTGGACGACGCGGAGCGCGGCGCCCGCTTCGAGCTGCGCGCGATCCCCAACGACGAGCCGGGCATGTCGCCCCTCGAGCTGTGGTGCAACGAGTCGCAGGAACGCTACGTGCTGGCGCTCGAGCCCGGCGGCCTCGAGCGCTT